>CALGEE010000001.1 GCA_937881525.1 uncultured Sphingomonadales bacterium
CGGGTTAATCAGCGTCCGACAGCTTCACAACGCTGATGAGTTGACGCTGACGAACGAGGGTGAATGGTATCTGGAAAACCGACTGGGTGAGTAAAAAAGTAAGTTTTCTGTCTTTTCAGAAGTGGCAGCGAATTTTCGGACCAGTCGTTAAGGTGGATCACATGACTAAGGAACTGATCTAGAATGAAAATCCGAAAACCCATTCGCCTGAATTCAAAGCCTAGGTAGCGTTTGAAGCAAGTCGCGAGGAGAGCTAAAAGCACACCCTTTTTAGTATTCAGCCTCAGTCAATAAAACAGCGGCCAAGCCCGACAAGACCTTCTGCATTATGACGAAATTCGGCTTTTTGGACAGGGTCTCTTCGTCCATGTACAAACCACGGTTGACCTCAATTTGAAGGCTATGGCGTCCTTCGGCAGGCCGACCATGGCGGCGGACCAATTCAAAGCCTTTGTAAGGATCATTGATCGAAACCGTGAACCCGCAATTGCGCAAATAATTCACCACACATTTCAGTATTCTAGGGGCACAAGTCGTGCCCTCTCTGTCACTAACGACAAAATCCGGACGTGGCACCGCACCGTCCTCGGTTGTGCGGTCCCCCATGCTGGCCATTGAGTGGCAATCTATGTGAAGCACGCACCCGTGACTTGCATGCGCGGCGTCGATCAGATCAGCCAAGGCCGCATGATAGGGACGCCAGTACTCCACGATCCGCTGCGAAACCTCTGCCACGGACAATTTGCGATCATAGATCGGCCCAAGCGCCTTCATGTCCTTCCAGATCAACCCAACCCCGCGTTCCAGAGTCTTGGATGTTGGGTTGATTGCATGCGGCCATTCGGCATCTAACATCGTCACGTCTATGTCGTCTTCGTTGCGGTTGGGATCAATGTAGCTGCGCGGGAACAACGCATGCAGCAACGTCGCACCGTGATCGGTGACCCCAGAAAATAGCTCTTCTACATGGGCGTCCTCAGAGCGCCTGAGGATCATGCGGTCAATCGAATGGCCAAAATCATCGGGGTAGATCGAGCCGGAGTGCGGACTGTCAAAAACCAAGGACTTTGGCGTTCCTTGCGGGCGGTGAATGCGAAATGCGTCGGTCATGTCTGGTCCCAGAAGTGGCAGGAGGCATGCCGGCCTTCAGAAATTTTTTGAAGCTTAGGAGCCTCAGTGCGGCAAATTTCCTGTGCCAGAGGGCAGCGGGGGTTGAAGTGGCAGCCGGGGGGCGGGTCAAGGGGCGATGGTATCTCGCCTATGATAGGTTCAAAGACCCTTTGGCGTTGATCCAGTCGAAGGGCCTCGGCCAGCAGTGCTTTGGTGTAAGGGTGGCGGGGATTTGCGAAAATTTCTTCCGTTGGCGCGCTCTCGACGATACGGCCCAAATACATGATAGCGACGCGGTCTGCGATATGCTCCACGACGCTCAGATCGTGACTGATAAACAAATACGTCAACCCAAGCTCTGTCCGCAAATCCATGAAAAGGTTAATAACCTGCGCTTGGATCGACACATCTAGGGCGGCGATTGCTTCGTCACAGACCAGGAATTTCGGTTTCACGGCAAGCGCACGCGCGATGCCAATCCTTTGCCGCTGCCCGCCAGAGAACTGATGCGCGTAGCGTTTCTTGAGCGATGGATCGAGACCCACCTTTTTCATGACATCATCAACATAATCCGATGTCTCCGCAGCACTCACCAGCCCGTGAATGCGCGGGGCCTCACCGATGATATCCTCAACGCGCATGCGTGGATTAAGGCTGGCAAAAGGGTCTTGAAAGATCATCTGAATGGCGAGCGTCGCTGCCCGTTTATCGGCGGCGTTCATGTCAGACAGGTCGCGCCCCTCGAACAGAATGCTGCCGTCGCTGGCCTCGTGAATACCCGCAACAACGCGGCCAAGCGTGGATTTGCCACAGCCGCTCTCGCCCACCAGACCCAACACCTCGCCCGGCGCGATTGCCAAATCGACATTATCAACGGCGTGAACGGTTTCCTCGCGGATGTTCGCACCAAGTTTTTGCGCCAATTTGCCCGCTATATCGAGGCGTTTGGTAAAGCGTTTCGAGACGCCAGAAATTTCAAGAATGGGGTTTGTCATACGCGCCCTCCACCCGAATGTGGGTTAAAGCAGCGCAAACTGCGGCCGTCATGATCCTCAACGGAGGGTTCCATTGCACAAGCATCGGTCACGTTCTGGCAGCGCGGCGCAAAGGCGCATCCTTGCGGGAGTGCAAGCATATTGGGGGCCATACCTTCGATTTGAAACAGGCGCTGTCCGCGTTTATTGGCCGAAGGAACCGATCCTAACAGCCCAACGGTGTAGGGATGCAGCGGGCGGTCAATGATGTCATCCGTGCCACCTTGTTCCACGATCCGACCTGCGTACATCACGGATATTCGGTCGGCGAGGCCTGCAACCACAGCCAGATCGTGGGTGATCCAGATCATCGCAGTTCCCGTGCGCCGTGTCAGGTTTTGCGCCTCATGAATGATTTGCGCTTGGATGGTCACATCAAGGGCCGTCGTGGGTTCATCGGCAATAATCAGGTCGGGCTTGTTGAGAAAGGCAGTTGCAATGGCGACCCGCTGGCGCATGCCCCCTGACAATTGGTGCGGATAGGCACGCAAGCGTTCTTCGGGCGACGGGATACCAACCAGCCCCAGTGCGTCACGGCAGCGTTCCCAAGCGGTTTGATGGTCGACGGGTTCATGTGCGGTTATCGCTTCAATCAGCTGGGTGTCGATCCGTAAAACGGGATTAAGCGTCATCATCGGATCTTGGAAAATCATCGCAATACGGTTGCCACGCAGCTTTTGCAGACTGCTCTCCGAGGCATTTGCAATCTCGGTTCCGTTGAACTTGATCGAGCCTTCGATGATGCGACCAGGCGGATCAATCAGGCCAAGAATCGAAAAACCGGTGATTGATTTACCAGAGCCACTTTCCCCGACAAGTCCCATAATTTCGCCTTTGCCGACCGAGAAATCGACACCGTCTACTGCTTTCACAGCGCCTGCGCGGGTTAAGAAGTGCGTGCGCAGGCCTTTGACTTCCAGCGTCGCGCTCATTTCTTCATCCTCGGGTTCAAGACATCGCGCAGATGGTCGCCGACAAGGTTGATCGAAACGACCGTCAACAGCAGCGCAAGGCCGGGGAAGAAGGAAATCCAGTATCGTCCTGACATCATGTATTCAAAGCCATTGGCAATGAGCACACCTAGGCTTGGTTCGGTTTGTGGCAGGCCGACACCAAGGAACGACAGCGTGGCCTCAAGCGAGATCGCGCTTGCCGTTTGAACGGTGCCCACAACAATCAGGGGGGCCATGCAATTTGGCAGGATATGGCGGAAGACAATGCGGGTTTGTGACAGGCCCAGACATTGCGCCGCCTCGACGTATTCCTTGCGCCGCTCGACAAGGGCCGTTCCACGCACTGTTCTGGCGAAATAGGCCC
>CALGEE010000002.1 GCA_937881525.1 uncultured Sphingomonadales bacterium
GAATGCATCGACGAACTGCATCAGAAGCCAATCGGGAACATCGCCGCCGCCAAATGGAAATTGGATGAGGTCCTCCATTGTAAATGACGCACGTTCCAGAATCTCATGTCCCGCGCGGCAGGCAAAAACCGGTGGGATGAGCTGGAACTCGGTATAGTCGCAACGGTCTGACTGTCTGTCGGGTGCCAAACCAATGAATATGTCGATCCTGTCAGCGACCAGGTCATCCACCATTGACCGCCAATTGCGCGGCAAGGCCGTAAACTGAAGCATTGGATAGCTTTCAAGTAGCACGCCTAGTGCGGGTGCGAGCAGTCCTTCGCTGAGCATAGGATCGATCCCAACGTTTAACCTGCCGGTTTCGAGATTCTGCATGAGCGATATCTCACGGTTGGCTTGTGATATGACTGCAACGGCTTCCCGCGCAGCTTGCAAAAAAGTTTCACCATACGCCGTTGGCACGGTTGCGCGCTTTCGGCGTTCAAACAGCGCGGTTCCGCATTCGCGTTCCAACCGGGCAACCGTCTGGCTAAGCGCGCCGTGCGTGATTCCCAGTTTATCAGCTGCGCGGCGGTAATTTCCGGTGTCCGCAAGGGTTATCAGCTGTTCGAAACGCCTCAGTTCAATCACGGCCGCCTCTTTTGGTTAGTTATTCTATCCTTATTGACCGCACTCGTTAGCATATGAATACGTATCCGTCACGCCATTGCGCCAAGCGTGGCAGCGTCTGAGGGGAGATTGGTGATGTTCAAGATTGAAGCGGGTCGTGGCTACATGATGCCGGCGCATTTCGGACCACGCTATATTGGGCCAGGAACATCGGGTTGGTACCATGATGTCACCGCGATGACGGTGCCATTCCTAACTGACCGTGAGAAACTGTCGGCGCTGCTTCCACCACGATTTTCAGTCGCCGAAGAAGCGATCGTGTCGGTCTACTTTGTCTGCAACAAGCGCGTCGATTGGCTGGCGGGGCGCGGTTACAATATGATCGGTGTCAATGCGAGCGTCGTCTATACAGGTGAGACCGAGCGCCTGGAGGGAAGCTATAGCCTTGTCATATGGGAAAATCTCGCTGACCCCATCCTGACGGGCCGCGAAGTTCAGGGCATCCCAAAAATATTCGCGGATATGCCTGACCACTCCATAAATTCCGGCGTCTGGCGTGCCAATGCTAGCCATTATGGTCATCCCATCATTGATCTAGAGATATCAGGTCTTCGTGCGCCCGAGCTGGAAGAGATAGCGGCGGCGCATGAGGCCCAAAAGGGGCGCGACAACCCCATGTCCTGGCGGTTCATCTCGCCAACTGCATTGGGCGAATCCGGGCTGGATGAGTATCTGACCTTCCCAAGTGAAAATAAGATTTCAAAGATTCAAGTCGGCGAGGGCAAGCTCAATTGGAACACGCTAACCTGGGAACAAAACCCCACCCAGTTCCACATCGTCAACACGC
>CALGEE010000003.1 GCA_937881525.1 uncultured Sphingomonadales bacterium
CCAAGCTCTCCGCCGGGCTTACGGACCGACACATTGACGTCTGCGCGCATCGATCCTTGTTCCATATTGCCGTCGCATGACCCAACGTAGCGCAGGATCGAGCGCAGTTTTTTGACATAGGCCCCCGCCTCTTGCGGGCTGCGCATATCAGGGCGCGAGACGATTTCCATCAGCGCGACACCCGAGCGGTTGAGGTCGACAAAAGACATCGTCGGATGTTGGTCATGCATCAGCTTGCCCGCATCCTGTTCGACGTGGATTCGTTCGATGCCGATTGTCTTGACTGCGCTGTCGGGGTCTTTTTCGTTGAGCGTAACTTCAATTTCGCCTTCGCCCACAATCGGGTGGTAAAGCTGCGAAATTTGATAGCCTTGTGGCAAATCAGCGTAGAAATAATTCTTCCGGTCGAACCGTGACCAGCGATTGATCTGCGCATTTATCGCCATGCCGGTACGCACGGCCTGACGCAGACATTCGCGGTTGGGCACAGGCAACATGCCCGGCATCGCGGCATCGACAAGGCTGACATGGCTGTTCGGCTCGGCACCAAAGCCGGTGGATGAACCGGAAAACAGCTTGGATTCACTAGTCACCTGCGCATGGACCTCAAGGCCAATCACGACCTCCCACTCGCCGGTGTTTCCCTGGATGCGGTATTCAATCATATTACCACCACTCTCCGGCTTCCGCCGTAAATCCTGAACGCTGCTCGATGGCTAGGCCTGCGTTGAGCACAGCCTGTTCATCAAGCGCTTTGCCGATAATCTGAAGCCCCATTGGCAAGCCTTCTTTTGAGAGACCGCCGGGAACCGACATTGCGGGCAGTCCAGCCAGCGAGGCTGGCACAGCAAACACGTCGTTCAAATACATCGACAGCGGGTCGGCGTTCTTCTCACCCAAACCAAACGCCGCGCTTGGTGCGGTCGGCGCAAGGATGAGGTCGCAGCTTGCCCATGCATTGTCAAAATCGCGCGCAATCAAGGCGCGGACCTTCTGCGCTTGCGAATAATAAGCGTCGTAGAAGCCCGCGCTGAGCACATAAGTGCCGATCATGATACGGCAGCGGACCTCTTTACCAAAACCTGCGGCGCGGGTGGCTGCATACATATCCTGCAAGCCAGCGCCTTCAGGCAAGTCACGCAGGCCAAAACGCACGCCGTCATAGCGTGCAAGGTTTGACGAAGCTTCGGCAGGCGCGATAATATAATAAGCGGGCAACGCGTATTTTGTGTGCGGCAAGCTAATATCGACGATTTCGGCGCCTGCATCTTTCAACCAAGCTATGCCATTATCCCACATCTTGGAGATATCTTCGTCGATGCCATCCAAGCGATACTCCTTGGGAATGCCAATGCGCTTGCCCTTAAGATCGCTGTTAAGGCCAGCCTCCCATGCAGGCACTGGCAGATCAAGCGACGTCGAATCTTTCGGGTCAAAGCCTGCCATTGCCTCAAGCATGATTGCGCAGTCACGTACGTCGCGTGCCATTGGGCCTGCTTGATCAAGCGAACTGGCAAATGCCACCACGCCCCAGCGCGAGCAGCGGCCATAGGTTGGCTTGATGCCGCTAATGCCCACGAACGCCGCAGGCTGCCGAATCGAGCCGCCAGTGTCCGTTCCCGTCGCCGCAGGGCACAGCCGCGCGGCAATGGCGGATGATGAACCGCCTGACGATCCACCGGGCGCAAGCGCGGCATTGCTGCCGTCGTTGCGGCGCCATGGCGAAATGACATTACCGAAATAGCTGGTCTCATTCGACGAACCCATGGCGAACTGGTCCATGTTCAACTTGCCGAGCATCCCTGCCCCAGCCTTCCAAAGGTTGGCAGACACGGTGGACTCATAGGTCGGCACAAAGCCTTCGAGGATATGGCTTGCGGCCGTCGTCTGCACGCCTTCCGTGCAAAAAAGGTCCTTCATGCCAATCGGCACACCCGCCATTTTGCCGAGCGGCTTGCCTGCGGCACGGTCAGCATCGACCGCCTGTGCAGCCTCAATTGCCTTTTCGGGTGTTTCAAGGATGAAAGCGTTGAGGGCCTTTGCCGCCGACACGCGTGCATTCAACGCCTCAGCGACTTCCACCGCCTTGAATGCACCATCGGCCACGCCATCCCGGATGGCGGCCACGCCAAGTCTTGAAAAATCAGTCATTATTCGATCACCTTAGGCACGCCAAAAAAGCTACCCTCCTTGGCTGGCGCATTGGCAAGCACCTTATCGCGCACGTCGCCGTCTGTGACGACGTCGTCACGCAGGCGGAGCGTGTTGGAGATGACGGCCGTCATCGGCTCAACGCCGGTAACGTCGACCTCCCCCAATTGCTCCACCCAGGCAAGAATGCCATTGAGTTCGCCGACCATCTTGTCAGCCTCAGCATCGCTAATCGCGATACGCGCTAGCCGCGCAATTTTTTTCACGGTATCTTTATCTACAGACATGAGCCAGCCGCTAGCATTGCGTCTGCTATGCTTCAACGGAAAAGCTTGGGGTAAAGACCTAATCTTTCAGCCGCCGTTCAATTTTCCGATGCTATTTCCGTCCAATCCGCTAAATCGGCTCAAAATCTCAGGACATAAACTTGGCTCGTAAATTTTTATACATCGTCGCAGCGCTCATCGTTCTCGTTATTGCGGGCGGTTTCATTATCCGCATTTATGAAAGCGAACTGACAGAACTTGCCTTTGTCCCGACCGCCAAATTTGAAAAGCAGGCGGCGTTTGAACCCAGCAAATATGCGGGCAATGATATGTGGTTCGCCCGTCCCGGAAAAATTGGCAATCCAGCAGATTGGTTGCCTACTGGTGCGGCTAAGGCAGAGATACCCGGGTCTGCCGCTATATTTTTTGTGCATCCAACGTCCTATATCGGCAGGGATTATTGGAACGCGCCTCTCAATGACGCAGAATCGCAGGACCGTGCCCGGCTTTTCTTGCGAGGCCTTGCATCCCCTTTTGCGAGCGCTGGCGAAATGTGGGCGCCGCGCTACCGTCAGGCCGCAATTGGCGCGTTTCTGACGACAAAGCCAGAGGGCCAGCAGGCACTCGACGCCGCGTATCAGGACATTTTGCTGGCTTTTGATGAATTTGTGGCAAAGGTCCAAAAAGACCGCCCGATCATATTGGCAGGCCACAGCCAAGGCGCGCTGCACCTCACGCATTTGTTAAAAGACCGCGTCGCTGGCAAACCAATCGCAAAGCGGATTGTCGCGGCCTATGTTGTTGGTTGGCCAATATCGGCAACCGCTGACATACCTAAAATGGGGCTACCTGCCTGCACGGGCCCCGATGACACTGGCTGCATCATGGCGTGGCAGAGCTTTGCCGAACCGGCGGAATATGACCGCATGGTTAAAGTCTACAACGCCACCAACGGCTTTACCGGGCAGCCGCGCAAGGACACAGCTATGTTATGCACCAATCCGTTAAACGGTGGTGCTGCACCTGCTGCTTTGATAAAGGCAAATCTGGGCACATTGAAGCCGGACGATAAGATGATAACTGGCGCATTGATTGTGGGTGCGGTGCCTGCCCGCTGCGATGACAAAGGCTTTTTGCTAATTGGCGACCCGCCGGAGATTGGTCCCTATGTCCTGCCCGGCAACAATTACCATGTGTATGATTTTCCTCTATTCTGGGCCAATGTCCGCGCTGATGCGACATGGCGGCTGCGGAAATATCTGCAAAAATGATTTATGCATCGGTTTCCGACTTTCGCACTCAATTGCCTGAAGGTGGCGTGCTGATTGGGCTTGATGTCGGCAGCAAGACCATTGGCACCGCTTTTTGTGACGCTGGCTGGACCTTTGCCTCGCCTGCTGACTTGATCAAGCGCAGCAAGTTTACGAAGGATAAGTTTGAGCTGCGGGCCGCAATTGCGACCCGTCCGACGCGTGGCATTGTCATTGGTTTGCCGCTCAACATGGATGGAAGTGAAAGCCCGCGCAGCCAATCAAGCCGGGCATTTGCGCGCAACATTGAAGATCTTGGCCTGCCTGTATTGCTGCGCGACGAACGCTGGTCCACGCAGGCCGTCGAACGTGATATGATAGCCGCTGACATGAGCCGCGCTAAACGCGCTGAGAAAATCGACAGCGGGGCTGCGGCGTTTATCCTGCAAGGCGCGATTGATGCGTTAACCCTTGGCTAGCGGGCAGCACAACCGTCACCCTGCTCCTTTAGCATGCCTCCGTCACCCTGAACTTTTTTAGGGACTTAGTTGCGCCGTCCAAAAGTAAGATGCTGCAACAAGTTCAGCGTGATGGCTTTGGCAAGCATTGCACATCCCACAAAATGATTGAGTCTCACCCAAATCCCCATTAAGGACATCGCTTTAATGACATGGACACAGCCCTTTGCCGCCGACAGCTTTCCAAGCGGGTCGGATGCCTTTCCGCACAAGCATTTGCTTGGTATCGCCGGTCTTCAGAAATGGGAAATTCTCTATATTCTGAAAGAGGCGCAGCAATGGGTGGTCTTGAACCGCTCTGGCGCCGCAAAGCATGACGATAGGCTTTCGGGTCTAACGATCATCAATGCCTTTTTCGAAAATTCAACGCGTACATTATTGTCTTTCGAAATCGCTGGAAAGCGGCTTGGTGCTGACGTGGTCAATATGCATGCTGCGCAATCGAGCGTGAAAAAGGGCGAGACGCTTATCGATACCGCGATGACCCTAAACGCCATGCGCGCTGATGCCATTGTAATTCGCCATGGCAGTTCGGGCGCGGTCCAATTGATTTCGGGCAAGGTCGACTGCCCAGTCCTGAACGCTGGAGACGGCAGCCACGAACACCCGACACAGGCTTTGCTCGACGCGCTGACCATCATGCGCCGCAAAGGCAGAATAGAAGGTCAGACCGTGGTTATTTGCGGTGATGTACTGCACAGCCGTGTTGCGCGGTCGAACCTGTTTTGCCTCAAATCGCTCGGCGCAGAAGTCCGCTTTGTTGCGCCTCCGGCCCTGATGCCCAGCGGCATACAGGCCTTTGGCGCTATTCCCTTCAGCAATTTCGATGCGGCGCTCAACGGGGCCGACGTGATCATGATGCTGCGCCTTCAAAGCGAGCGCATGCAGGGCGATTTCATTCCCTCGCCTCGTGAATATTTCCATCTTTATGGCCTCGACGAACGGCGGCTTGCATTGGCCAAGCCTGACGCACTGGTCATGCACCCCGGCCCCATGAACCGAGGCGTTGAAATCGCAAGCAGCGTAGCGGACCATGTCGAACGCTCCGCCATTATCGAACAGGTTGAAATGGGTGTCGCGGTGCGCATGGCCTGCCTTGATATATTGACCCGCAAAGCGCGCGGTCAGGAGGGCTGGACATGAACGGCGTCAACATCATTCACGGCCATGTCATATTGCCTGGCGCAGACAAGGCCGAACCGATGCATCTGCATATTGAAGATGGCAAAATTGCATCAGTTGGCAAGGCTGCACCCATTGCGGGTCACGTCGATGCAAGCGGGCTCATCGTTGCGCCTGGCATTATAGATTTTGGCGTGTTCAAAACGGACAAGCCAGCCTTCCGCTTTGGTGGGATTACCCGCGCGGCGTTGATGCCCGACCAGTTGCCAGTACATGACGATCCTGCCACTGTGCGCTTCGCTGCGTTAAAGGGTAAGCCTGATTTGTGGGTGCATCCCCTTGCCGCTGCGACGCAAGGGCTTGATGGGCTTCGGATGGCGGAAATCGCGCTGATGAAAGAAGCAGGCGCAATCGGCGTTGCCACTGGCCGCAAATGGATATCCGACAGCCGCGTCATGCTGCGGATCATGCAATATTGTGCAGCGCTCAACCTTCCCGTCATTCTGCATTGCGAAGATTCAGGTGTAGCTGGTCATGCCGTGGCAACTGCGGGCGAAACGGCCACTTTGCTTGGCCTATCAAGCGCACCAATCGTCGCTGAAACCCTTGCCATCGCGCGCGACCTTATGCTGGCTGAAGAAAGCGGCGCGCATGTGCATTTTCGGCAAGTCACCACAGCGCGCGGGCTTGACCTCGTTCGCGCCGCAAAGGCAACGGGGCTGCACGTTACGTGTGGCATTACGCCTGCACATCTGTTTTTATCGGACAACGCCATTTCCGATTTCCGTACCTTTGCACGCCTTTCGCCGCCCTTGCGTTCGGAAATTGACCGTCTGGCTTGTGTCGCAGCAATTGCCGATGGCACCATTGACGTCATCGCATCCGGACATGACCCGCGTGGTCCAGAGGACAAGCGGCTGCCTTTTTCCGAAAGCGCGCCTGGTATGGCGGGCGCAGAAACGTTGCTGGCAATGTCGCTCAACCTCGTGCGCGACAACGTCATCTCGACCGGCCGAATGTTTGAACTACTTGCATCAAACCCCGCAAAGATATTAGGGCTGAACGCAGGCCATATTGTTGAAGGACAAGAGGCCGATCTAATCCTGATTGATCCAGACGCGCCATGGCAGGTCGACGGTGACCGTATGGCTGCATTGGCGGGAAATACTCCGTTTGATAGCTTGCCCGTTCAAGGGCGCGTTCGCCATATGCTAAAGGGCGGAAAGGTTGTCTAGACCCGCCACCGCAACAAAAGGCAAAACAGGGCGCCGTAGGTAATGGTCGATAGCCTTAAACAGGCTCAAGCCC
>CALGEE010000004.1 GCA_937881525.1 uncultured Sphingomonadales bacterium
GGCTGTTGGAGAACGGTCAGCCAAATGCCCTGCAACAAGCCTTCATCGACGAACAGGCGGCCCAATGCGGCTATTGCACCTCGGGTATGGTGATCACAGCACAGGCACTTTTGGACACCAATCCAAATCCGTCTGAGGCCGAAGTTCGCGCCGCGCTTAACGGCAATCTGTGCCGCTGTGGCACGCAAAACCGCGTCGTCCGTGCCGTCATTCGCGCAGCAGAAGGGGCTTAGAACATGAACAAGCTAACAGACATCAAACGTCGCACATTCCTCCAGGCTGGCGGCGCACTGACTCTCAGCTTTGCCTTGCCAATCGAAGTTTTCGCACAAGACGGACCAAGCCTGCCGAGCAATCTGAAACGCAACAACAATCTTGCGTCCTGGTTCCGTGTCCATGCGGACAACCGCGTGACGCTGTTGATCGGCAAGGTCGAGCTTGGTCAGGGCACAATCACTGCTGCGGCACAATGTGCTGCGGATGAATTGAAAATGGATATCGCCAATCTGGATGTTATTCCCGGCGACACCGGTCAGGGACCCGACGAGGGCACAACCGCGGGGTCCGGCACGGCACCCGGTTGTCTGCCAGCCGTCCAACAGGCCGCCGCCGAAGTGCGGCAGGTCTTGGTGAATATGGCCGCCGACAGGCTGGGGGTCGACTCCGCTGATTTGACGGTCGAAAATGGCGTGGTTTCCGGCGGTGGCAAGTCGGTATCCTACGGCGATCTTGTCGATGGGCTGGATCTTAATATGGAAGCCACAGGCACGGCTGAACTGATCCCAATCAGCGAACATCGCTATATTGGTCAATCGATCCCACGAATTGATATTCCGGCCAAAGTGATGGGCACGCCGATTTTTGTGCAGGAAATGAACCCCGAAAGCGTCGTCTATGGCGCAGTTGCTCGTCCACCAAACTATAAGGCCAGCTTGATTGACGCAGACCTTGCCGCAATTGAAGCACTGCCGGGCGTGATCAAAGTGGTCCGCAACGGATCATTCTTGGGCGTGGTCGCGGCGACTCAGCAACAGGCATGGGCCGGTGCCGCGCAATTGTCGCGCGACGCCAACTGGAACGTGGTCAGCGATCTGCCGACCCATGATGGCATCTATGATTGGCTGGAGAACGCCAATGCTCTTGTTACCGAACTAACCGAGCCCACAACGCCGGGCGAGGAAACGACGGTCGTCGAGCAAACCTACAAGCGGCCATATCAGATGCACGGGTCAATTGGCCCGTCGGGGGCCGTCGCGCAAGCCAATTCGGACGGTACACTGACCGTCTGGTCTGCCAGCCAAAGCGTGTTTTCGACGGCTGCGGCCATCGAGGAATTGTTGGGAATGCCAGAAGGATCGGTCCGGCACATCCACACGCAAGGTTCCGGCTGCTACGGCCACAACATGGCCGATGATGCGGCGGGTGACGCGGCCCTTCTTGCCAAAGCGATGGACGGTGTCCCGGTCAAGTTGCAGTACACCCGCGCCGAAGAGCATCAATGGGAGCCCTATGGCTCTGCGATGATCATGAAGACGCGCGCGGGATTGGATGGCGACGGCAACATTGTAAACTGGACCATGGATATCTGGTCCACGCCCCATTCCACCCGCCCCGGAGGCAGTGCTGCAAGGCTCTTGTCGGGTCGCTATGTCGATCCGCCGTTCATAATGGAGGAGCCACGAGATGGTGGCCCACCCAACTATGCCGCCGCGCGCAACGGTATTCCGTATTACGAGTTCCCTTCGACAAAGGTGTCGACCCATTTCGTGTCGGAAATGCCGCTGCGCGTCTCGGCGCATCGGGGTCTTGGTGCCTATGCCAACGGCTTTGCCATCGAAAGCTTCATCGATGAACTGGCTCATGTGGCCGGGGCCGATCCGGTGGAATATCGCCTGCGGTTCCTCAAGGACGAGCGGGCACGCGACGTGCTGATCCGCGCTGCCGAAGCGTTCGGTTGGGACAATTGGGAGCCAAGCCCGGGGCGCGGCAGAGGCATCGCCTTTTCGCGCTACAAGAACCTTCAGGCCTACACTGCTGTCGCGGTTGAGGTACGAGTGGTGCCGCGCAATGGCCGCATCCAGCTTGTCCGCGCCGTGGCCGCCAACGACAGCGGTCACATGGTGGCACCCGACAATATCGCCAACCAAATTGAAGGCGGTGTAATCCAAGCGGCAAGCTGGACGCTGAAGGAAGAGGTCAAGTTCGACGCAACCTCAATCCTGTCCACGGATTGGGCAAGCTATCCGATTTTGACCTTCAACGAAGTTCCGCCGATCCAGATCGAGCTGATCGACAGACCCGGCGCGCCATATCTGGGGACCGGCGAAACATCACAGGTTCCCACGGGTGCTGCGATTGCGAATGCGGTCTTTGATGCTGTAGGCGCGCGTGTGACCCAGCTTCCGCTGACACCTGATCGTGTGAAGGCTGCAATGGAGGCTTAGTTTCCACCCCCATTTGGACTCTTCCAAGTGGGGGTGATGCCGTGCTCGGCCCAGGCGATTATCTGGCATCGGCGGGAACCGCTTATCAAAAGAGAAGACCTAGATTTGAATGTCTTGGGACGGTAGCGAAGCTATACTGGATCAGTCGGAACGCTTCTACAACTACGCGCGGCCACACGGCGCACATAGCGGCCAGACCCCTTACGAAGCTCTCGAATGCAAGCAACAGTAAGGTCATAAGTGTCTCGCGAGAGTAAATAGGTTACGTGCGGAAAAAGCCCA
>CALGEE010000005.1 GCA_937881525.1 uncultured Sphingomonadales bacterium
CTGCACCTGCACAGGCGCAGGCTCTGGCCCCGGAACAGTTTTCTGGCGCAGCTCGTGTACAAGCAGCCGACACCGCAGCGCCGATCACAGCATCCAAGCCGTCTGTGGACTCCAACAGCGTGCCGTTGCAAACCGCCCCCGCGGGGGAAGCCGCTGGCGATCTGCATGAAAACGCGATCCCGCAGCAGCTGGCCGCGCGGGCAGTGCCAGCGACCCCTGCAAATGGCGCTGCATCCATGAATGCAGCCGGCAAGATTGAGGGCCCTGACGTTGTGCATAAAGACAGGGCGCCTCTGATCGCGCCTGATCAAGTGACTTCAGCTATTCAAATGTCAAAGACAGCTCAACTGGCGGTCGGCGCATCAACAAATGCCGTCCAGCAAGTGACAGTGCCGCGTCAGTCATTGCCGCCGCCGCTTGGCCCAGATTCGTTGCTCGCGACCGCGAGTCCGATTGATTTCGCCAGCGGTGGGTCTGGTTCTGCGTCGCAAGGTGGAAGCGGGCAGACCGGTTCTGGCGTTGCAGGGCAGGGCGCCACTTCGCTGCAAGGTCAGCTAGAGGCGGCTTTAGATGTCCGCCAGCAAGGCTGGACCAAAACGCTGGTCAATCGCGCCATCAATGCCGCGCAGGCGGGTGGATCGCTGACCATCAAGATTCTTCCGGCGCATCTGGGACAAATCACGCTCAAACTGAGCGAGGGTAAACGTGGTACAGATCTGCGCATCATTGCAGATGTACCTGCAACGGCCTCGATGCTAAGGGATGTGCAGGACCAATTGTCGTCTGCCTTTGAAAGTGCTGGCCTGACTTTGGGCGCATACTCCGCAAGTACCGGAGATAATGGCGGAGAAAGGTCACAGAAAGACGGCTACACTGACGAGGTGAAGCCTTCGGAATTGGCGAATGATACAGCGCAAAGCGCTGATTACGTGGCGGGTGCAGATAATCTGTCTCGCATCAACATCTTATTATAACTGACCGGACGGAGACGCACAGATGTCTGAAGAAGAAGAGCCAAAGAAGAAAAAATCTGGCGTTGGTAAGATACTAATTTTTGCTGTGGTTGGCTTGGTCATGATGGGTGCCGGCTTGGGTGTGGGCTATTTCATGTTCGGCACAGCAACAAACTCGCCTGAACAAATTGCCGCACAGATTATCGAAAAGAACAAGGGGCCTATTCCTGAAGTCGCCGAGGAGGAGACCGAGGAGACAGCCGATGGTGGCCCGCCTGAGAAAGTTGCGAAAGACAGCCTCAAGAGTGAAGTATTCGAAACTCTCTACTATGAACTGCCTGGGAACCTGACGACAAACTTGAAAGATTCGCGCCGGTTCTTGCAAATTGGTGTAGGGCTATCGACGCAATATGACGAAGCTATCCTCGAGAATGTTGAATCGAACCTGCCTGCGATCAGAGCTGCTATTCTTGCCACGCTTAGCGATTATGGTGAGGAGGATGTTGTTGGGCGTGAAGCCCGCACCGCATTGTCAGACGACCTGAAAGCGACCATCAACGCGACTCTGGAAGAGCTAGAGGGTTTCGGTGGTGTAGAAGGCGTTTTGCTGACCTCTTTCGTGATGCAATAGGCGCGGAAACATAAATGTCCTCCAAGAAACTCACACAGGATGAGGTCGATGCGCTCATAAGCAGCGTCGACACCAGTGCCAAGGCGAAAGCTGATGTTTCAGACTCGAAGGGTATTCGTGATTTCGTATTTGGGTCAGATGATTTGTCCCTGCTCGGGGACTACTATGCGCTGCGCGTTATCAATGAACGCTTTGCGCGATTGGCACGCACCGTATTTCAACCGATGTTGCGCGTACAGCCACGGATCACGGCGCTCATGCCAGAGGTCAAGACTTTCGATCAGTATTGTGAGAATGCTCCCGTGCTGATGAGCCTGACAACGTCACGCATCGACGAACTGCGCGGCAGCAAGATGATGGTGATCCAGCCTGGTTTTATTTCTGCATTGACCAATGCCTATTATGGTGGAGATCTTGGCCTGAGATATCAGCCAAGGGCAGAATTCACTGCGACGGAAACGCGTGTCATCGAGATCATCACCGAGGGGCTGAACAGGACGCTGCTTGCCGCTTGGCAAGACTTGATGCAGTTAACCTTCAGCGATGAATCGCGTGAGGAGAATCTACAATTCGCATCCTTTGTCGAGGGAGGCGAAACCGTGATTATTTGTAGTTTCTTGGTGCAATTGCCAAAGGCGGATGACGCACGGATTGATATACTTTATCCGCTGCAGACGCTAAAACCGATTGCGGCGCAACTCCGCTCTCGGATGCAATCCGAAGTGATTGACGACGACATGACATGGCGCGAACGTCTCGAACGTGCCGTCTCGGAAGTGCGCCTTCCGATCAATGTGCAACTGAGCAAGCCACGTGTCTCGTTGCGGCAATTGATCAGTATCACAAAGGGCGATGTCTATCCGATCCAACTACGAGAAGGGTTGAGCGTCATGGTTCAGGGTCAGAAAATGTTCTTTGCCGACATCGGTGAAGTTGCCGGGACAAGCGCAATTACGATCACACAAAAGCTGGACTAAGCGCGGCGTAACAAACTGAAAGAATAGAAGATGGAAAATCAGGACAAAGATCCCAAAGGCCCCGAGACTGACAAA
>CALGEE010000006.1 GCA_937881525.1 uncultured Sphingomonadales bacterium
CGAAGTACCTACCGGGGCAACCGAGGCCAAAGCGCCGAAAAGCGATTATCTCCGCGCGCTACGCTCACGAACAGCGATTTGCCTTGCCTTGGCTGGCGGCATATTCGCCAGTGTCACATATGGCATCATTCTAAATCTCGTGCCGATGCTGCAAGCGCAGGGCATGACGCTTACCGCCGCCGCTGGCCTCACCAGCATCATGGGCATCTTCGTCATCGGCGGGCGCATTACAACCGGATATTTACTGGACCGGCTGCCAACGCGCCCATTGAGCATTGGCGTCTTTGTGCTGCCAGTCATCGTCTGCTGGGTGCTGTGGTTCTTTCCGGGTAACAGTATTGCGATAATGGTGGCCGTGGCTCTGCTTGGACTGGCAACCGGATCGGAGACCGATGTCGTCGTCTATATGATCGCACAGCGTTTTGGGCAGGATATTTTCGCCACGGTTCTGGCCGTGATTATGTCCATCTTTGCCCTTTTGGCGGCGACCGGACCGTTGCTGGCTGGTTCGATATTTGACCAGTATAACAGCTATGAGCCCTATCTGGTGATCGGCATTCCACTTGCGCTTCTGGCAACGCTTTGCATCGCGCTGGTGCCGGATAGGCCGGTCGCCGGAGCCGACGCCGCCTGACGTTCCCCACCCAGCGCCAGCCGGTCGCCTATAACCATCACGCCGATCCGGAGACATATGTTAACGACAACTATAATCAACTCACCGGCGCGTCGCGTTTTAGGAGAAGCGGGGACACGCAAATATGAGCACGCGCCCGTTGCCGTTTCTGACCAGCGATGTCTCTTTCGGCAGCATCGCCCAACGGCTGAGCGAGAATTTGCTTAGCTGAGCGCTAAAGGTAGGCTCACAGCTTAAGCGGACCGCCGACCGCTTCGATTCCGGCGACGGTCCCACCATCGACCAATATGTCTGTACCGTTGATATAACTGGCACCAGGGGACGCGAGAAAGACCACGACTGAGGCAATTTCGCGTGGTTCGCCCATCCGGCCCAGCGGGGTCACCGCAATCATTTTGTCCATCTCTGGCCCTGCCCGCTGCTCCAGCCGCCCCATGCTCGTGTCGATGATCCCGGGCGAAAGCGACACGATCCGCGCGCCAACCTTGCCAAAGGCGGGCGACATAGCTTTTGCATAGAGTTGCACCGCCCGTTTCGACATGGGATAGGCCATGCGCGAATTGCGCAGCATCAGCTTGAGGATTAGCGAGCTCCCACCATTGATGACCTTTTTCAACGCGTTGTCGAACAAAGGTCGGGCGATGATCTGGCCAGAATTTGACGCGATCAATATCGCCGCACCGCCCGGCGCCATATGGGGCAAAAGCTTCTCGACGAGCCGCGTGGTGGCTATGAAGTTGATGGCGAACACGCGATTGCCATCGGCCATGGAGGGCGACACCCCGGCGGCGTGCACCAAAGCGCCTATCTTGCGCGCACCTAGAGCCGCGACGATCCTGGCAGGGTAATCCGCTGCCGTTACGTCGCCCGCGACGATGTCTATGGTCGCCCTGCCCTCCAGTACCTTGGCCAGATCGGCCAGCGGCGCTGCGTTCAGGTCACACAGAATAAGGTCGTGGCCCTCCTGAGCAAAGGCGTGAGCGATGGCGGCACCCATTCCACCGGCAGCGCCAGTGATGATTACTGTTTGCATATGGTTTCCTTTACAAACTCAATTGCCTAAACTGGACTGCTGCGGATGCCGTTCAACAAGAAGAAAAAGGCGGCAATGGCGTCCTCCGCCACCTTAGACGGCGGGGGCGCATGGGCTATCGTTAGTGCGGCATCGTTCAACGCGGCCTGAATCATGTAGGCCAGCGGGAGTGCCGGCTGCCGCGGAACAAGCCCCTTGTTCATCGCCATCTGCAGCGCGGTCGCAGTACCCTGCCCCACAAATTCGGTTTGCAAATCACGCCAGTGCGACCAGCTCAAAACCGCAGGCCCATCAATCAGCAGGATGCGGCGATATTCGGCACTCTGCGCTACCAGCGCCAGATAGTTGCGAAATGCCAGTGTGACCTGCGGCCAAAGATCACCCGAAAGCGGTGCAACGGCGGATCGCGACCGCGCGTTCAGCTCTGCAGAAACCAACCGGAACACTGCTGCGAACAGATCATCCTTGTCGGCGAAATGATGATATAATGCGCCGCGCGTCAGCTTGGCTTGCGCGGCAATCTCATTGGTTCCCGTTGCATGATAGCCCGCCTCGGCAAACAGCTCGCGGGCAACGGTCACAATGGCCAAACGTGTGGCAATCGCCCTTTCGCGCTGCGCTTCTGGGTTGCCCCCGCGATTGGGTTGCCGGACCTCGCTCATCCGGTTCAGATGATCCGCACGCCGGGATAATCGCCCAATATGATGCTTTCCATATCGCCATAGCCCGAATTCACGCCTTCGGTGATACGGACCGGACGGTCGCGGATTTGCCAGCGATAGGTTTCGGCAAGTTTCGCGGGGTTGTTGACATCCTCTATGGTTTCACCGTCGAGAAACGCCTCGCCCTTGTAGCTGCCATGAATCTGGCCTTTCCATTCGCCGTACATGCCCGGAAGCAGTCGGAAACCCATTTCGGGATTGATGACCTCGATCTCGAACACCCGTTCTTCGACCGACTTCCCCTTGCCCGCGATAATGGCGGTCACCGTGCCGCGCATCACGCCACGGTCTGATGCGCGATAGTCAATTTCTGGATAGAGATGCAGGATCGGGATCTGCTGCCCGTCGCTTTCGTTGATATAGCCGCTGAAGAAAGCCGGAGGCCCCTCCCCGCCGAAATCGCGGAAATAATAAGCGAGATCATAGCTGCTGCCGTCTGCCCGATCTATCTTGGATACCAGCCAATTGAAATGAAAGGCACTGCCCGCCTTGTTACCGCCGGTGGTGCCGTGACCGCTGGCAGGGGCAAGGTCTGCAGGATCCAGCCCAACATGTTCGCGCACGCCCCAGCTGCGGTCGCGGAAACCATACCAGTCATCGGGGTTCACGTCGTGGCGTTCGCCTTCAATCTCGATCCAGCCAGAGACCGTGCCGGCCTGATGGAAACGGATGACATCCGATGCCGCGCGGCCGGCCTGAATCACCACATCGCGGTTTTCGAAAAAGCCGGGCATGGTAGCGTGAAACGTGAGCTCAAAACGCAGCGGTACTGCGCTGTTTTCGGCTAATGTCAGGCGAACGGCCTCCAGCGGCTTGACCACTGCATAGCCCAACGGCCCCACGCCTATTTCTTCGGGCGCGGAGGAAAGCAAACGGCTCGCACGGACAGTCATCTGCCGCGTGCCGATCTGCACCCCGGCAAAACCATCGACGATATCTCTGTTGGCATATTTACCCAGACCAAAGCTGGCCTGCAACGCACCGTCCTTACGCATCAGCGTGAACCACGCCTTTTCGGTCCATGCCCGCTCGGGCGAGGCAACGGCGGCGAAAGTATTGACGATCTGGTGGTTAAAAAACTCGTCCGCGCCGGCTAGCGCCGCAATGGTAGGGATCATAGTGCTGAGTGTCCTTTTTTAGAAACCGCTACCAGCGAGCATCGCGCCGACAACGCCCAAATAATAATCGAGGTTTGCCTTGAAATATGCCAGCTTGGGGTCGTTGCTGCGCCCTGTGGTGAGCATATTGCTCCCTTCTGCAATGATCGCGGTGATTTTCGCAACCTGCGCTATTTCATGCCAGATGATGCCCTTGGCAGAACGTCCCGAAACCTGTTCCCAAAGCGTAATCACTTCGTCGCGTTTCAACATACCCGGCAGCTTGGGTGCACGGGTGGCCGTGTGAAAGTCACTTTCAAACAAATAGAGCATATATCCCAGATCAGCGAGCGGATCGCCATTCAGGCTCATTTCCCAATCGAGCATCGCAGAAATACGGTAATCATCCCACATCAGGTTGGATAGCTTACTATCACCCTGAATAACGGCAGGCTTGCCGCTTATCGGTACGGGTGTTCTCAAAAGGCGCTCAATCATATCTACCAGCTGTGGGCACTGCGCTCCATTAGCAAATCGTTGCCACATGCGCAGATCACCTTCGGGGCTGACAGGGGCACCCAGGACGTCCAACGGCTTCAGAAGTGCCAGCTTGCCAAAGGCCGACACCCAGTCATGACACATCTGCCTGCGGACCGCATCCGATGTGTCCGTAAACCAGGGTTGCATGTCGATGTCGTTGACCGATTCACCGGCGATCCGGCCCATGATGAAGAACGGCGCGCCCAATAGGTCCGCACATTCCTCCACGAGCACGATGCGCGGCACAGGCGGAGCACCGGGCGTACTGCCCAGCGCGGCATAGACCCGCGCCTGCCCTATTACATCATGGCCGTCGAGCATCGCACCGGCTGCAGGAGGTAGGCGCAGGATCAGGTCTGGCCCCTCAATCAGATAG
>CALGEE010000007.1 GCA_937881525.1 uncultured Sphingomonadales bacterium
TTGACCTGTGAACAGGAAATTTTTTTTCAGTTTACTTATTGGCTCTTCTATCATGTACCATGATGCGGTTGCGACGACTATGGTCAGAGCGGTCATGACGAAAAAAGTTTGTGGCCCTTTTGTGAATAGAGCTGGATATACCTGCACGACCAAATACCACAACAAAAGATGATACACATATACACCATACGAAATCTTTGCCATGAACTGTGCGGTTGCAGATTGAAGCATCCAACCAATCGGGCCACGATAGCCTTTGTAAGCCCCCACCACCAATATGGCCAGTGCAGCTTGAGAAAAAGACCGGTAGCTGTTTGAATGTCCAAACCCGTCCCACAGCAAGAATGGCGTAATCAGTATTCCCAACACAAGACTGATCGACAGGCGGCTTGTTATCACATCCAATACAACTTTCTGACGTTGCAACAGGTAAGCCAGCACTCCGGCAAGTATTGAATCAAAGGAAAGCAGCAAAGAAAGCCACCAGCCATCTACCCCAATTTCATCCGCGTTTGCGTGCAAGAATACAAGCGAAGCAAGGCCGATAAGAACCAATACATAAAGAACCTTTTCAGAAAGAAACAAAATAACCAACGGCCAAAGCAGATAAAACTGCTCCAATAAATTCAGGCTCCACAACTGTGCCACGACCCATGGCTCAAACTGTTTCTCGATCGCAAAATAGATGTTTGTCGCCGAGAAGAGGTGCCAGAACACGCTTGAGCGAAACCCATCTGCATCAAATATCCATGCTGCTGCAAAGCAGATCATCAGGGCCGGATATAATCGCAAGACTCTTCTGATATAGAAATTGCGTATCACGATGTTGCCAGCGCGCGCCTTGGCGGTCATCAAGACATGCGTGATCAAGAATCCTGATATTACCAGAAACAGCGTTACCCGCACATATTCGGTTATCGGCGCACCGTCCCAGAAATGGACATACAACACCCCGATCATCGCCAAGGTGCGTAGACCATCGAGTTGCGGTCGCCTGGTCAAATGCTCTGCCATATCTCAGTTACCTTCTCGCGCGCCATCCTTCAGCGGGATCACTCGACGTGAGTCAGAAACCAGAGATTCTCAACACTACACATTGACAATGATCAAAAGCTGTTCATTTTTTTTGACGAACAAGTTGTTCTTTGAGTTGCATAGAGATGATTACTGAGGCTCATCCCCTGATGGACACATAAAGCTTGGATCTGAGTGACTGTCATCCTGTTTCATTATTGCAGTCATAACCAACGTTTTTTGTTACCAGAATGGTTAGGTTTTCGTGTAATTACTTGCCAATCACGGAAATCTTCGTGCTCCGTTTGGCGAACCGCCGTGGCAGTTCTGTCGATCATCCCCTTGAGCATCAGGCGTTCGGCCACAACATCGCCAAGATCTTGTATAAGAAACCGCCTGACATGTCAGCCTCGGAGCGTTCTGCGCTGAACGCGTTCGTCGAACATGCAAGGGAAGGGGATTTGGTTGGCGGTCACTCTATCGACCGGCAGGCCCGTGACCGGAAAGATTTTCAGGACCGCACCAGCACTTTTGACAAGAAAAGTGCCGCCGTCCCTGCAGGACCGAGGGCCTTGTCTTTGACCCCGGCAAGGCTGACGCCCTGGCAATGTCCCCCTGTAACTCAGCGCCAGTATACACAGCAAGACATCCCAGACGGTCCATGCTTGCTTATGTGGCTGGTGCCAATCCCAATTGTCTGACCGAAGGGGGAATACAGGTGGTAAACGGAGGTGGATATCGCTAACCAAATTCCGTTTAAGAACATGTTTTTAAGGGAAAAAGAAAAAGTGGCGGAGAGACAGGGATTCGAACCCTGGGTGGGCTTGCACCCACAACGGTTTTC
>CALGEE010000008.1 GCA_937881525.1 uncultured Sphingomonadales bacterium
TGGTGACCCCTACGGGAATCGAACCCGTGTTTCAGCCGTGAAAGGGCCGCGTCCTAACCGCTAGACGAAGGGGCCAATCGCTTGGCGAGCCGCGCCTTTACGGATTCGCCACGCACTCGTCAAGGCCAAGTTGGCGCAACTTCAGTCGGCCAAGGCAATGTCGTCGACATGCAGCTCCGCCTTGGGCGTCGCGCCCCAGTCATCCGTCTTGGCGCGGCCGGCAAACCAGAAGCGCCGCCCGCGATCGGCGTGCAGCATTGTCTGGCCGAGAACCGTCTCGCCCTGGCGAAATGCCATGGCCTTAAATGACTGCCCGTCGTCGCCCGCGACGATGGCGCGGACATGGTCTTTGCCGACAATATCGCACTTGATAATCCGCAGTGGCCCCGTGACCACGCGCGGGCCGGGCCAGCCCATGCCATAAGGTCCAGCCGTTTCCATGGCGTCGACAAAAATGGGGTTCAGGCCGCGTGGCGCGACTATGGCGTCGATCAACAAGGCCTTGGCGCCCGATGCATTGGCGACATCTGTTGCGAGGCATGCGTCGAGCCATTCCGCCAAGGCGTCAATCTTGTCAGCGTCAATGGTCAGGCCCGCCGCCATGGCGTGGCCACCGCCTGCGACCAGCAACCCTGCCTCGCGCGCCGAAATGATGGCCGCGCCCAAGTCGACACCGGCGATCGAGCGGCCCGACCCCTTTCCGACGCCATGTTCATCCACGGCAATGACGATGGACGGCTTGCCCGTCTTTTCCTTTATGCGCCCAGCGACGATGCCAATCACCCCGGGGTGCCAACCTCTGCCCGACAGCAACGCCACTGCGCGATTATGTTGTCCGGCAAGCATGGCCTCGGCCTGCTCCTGCACAACAATTTCAATTGCGCGGCGTTCCTCGTTCAGGCGGTCGAGTTCCATGGCGATGCCCTGCGCCTCGAGCGGGTCTTCGGTGATCAGCAACCGCACGCCGAGGTCCGATTTGCCGACGCGGCCGCCGGCATTGATGCGCGGGCCCAAGGCAAAGCCAAGGTCTGAACATTTTGGCGCGCGGGTGAGGCGGCTGGCTTGAACCAGCGCCGACAGGCCGACGTTGCGGCGCGCGGCCATGACCTTCAGCCCCTGCGCCACAAATGCGCGGTTTAGCCCCCTAAGTTGCGCCACGTCGGCCACGGTGCCCAACGCCACAAGGTCAAGCAAGTCCATGATCTTGGGTTCAGGCCGCGCCGCAAAATAGCCACGGGTGCGCAGCGTCCGGATCAACGCCGCCCCCAATAGGAAGGCCACGCCAACCGCCGCCAGATGCCCGTGGGACGCGGCCTCCTCGCTTTCGTCTAGCCGGTTGGGGTTGACCAAGGCAAAGGCTTGCGGGAGCTCTGACGCACATTTGTGGTGGTCGACAACGATGACTTCAATCCCCGCCGCCTTGGCCTGCGACAACGCATCATAGGCCATCGCCCCGCAATCCACCGTAACGATCAGGCGACTGCCGCTTGTCCCAATGCGCACCAGGGCCTCGCTAGAGGGGCCATAGCCCTCCATCAGGCGATCCGGGATATAGTAGCCTGCGTCCAGTTCCAAATTGCGCAGCAAGCGAATGAGAAGCGCTGCACTGGTCGCGCCGTCGACGTCATAGTCGCCGTAGACGGTGACTTGCTCGCCCGCCTCAACGGCCTGCGCCAGTCGAAGTGCGGCACGCTCCATATCCTGAAATATCGACGGATCGGGCATGAAGTCGCGAATGGTCGGGTTGCGGTGCCGTTCGATATCATCGCGTTCGACACCGCGCGCCATCAGTAACTGGGTGACGAGATCATCCGGCTGAAAGTCGGGGTCGCGGCCATCGGTGCCGCCGCCACGCCAGTGCCAGGCTTGTTCAAGGATGGAGTGATTAATGTCGAGGACTGGCTTCATCCCCCTTCCCTATGGCGCGCCGCCAGTGCTAGCAAGTGGCGATGAAGCAATTGGCAATAATCTGGCACAGCGTGACCGGCGCGTCTCAAAGCTTGGCAAAGGCCTGTTACGACGGCGCACGGCGGGCGCAGGGGGTGGATGTGCAGATGTTAAACGCCGCGGATGCCGGCGCCGAACATATGCTGGCGGCGGACGGCTATATCTTCGTGTTTCCGGAAAATCTGGCGGCGATCAGTGGGGGCATGAAAAGCTTTTTCGACCGCTGCTATTATCCCTGCCTCGGCACGCTTAACGGCCGGCCCTATGTAATGATCATATGCGCAGGATCGGACGGCCGAAATGCGGTGACACAGGCCGAACGGATCGCGACGGGCTGGCGGATGCGACAAATACTGCCGAGTGTCATTGTGTGCACGCACGCGCAGACGCAAGAGGCGATATTGGCCCCGAAGACTATCGATAGTGCAGACATAATGGCGGCAGCGGAAATGGGCGAGCAAATCGCCGTGGGTCTGCAAATGGGTATCTACTGAAGATCAGCCGCGCTTGTCAGCCTTGCGATGCTCGCTCTTGACCCAACGGACGGTGCCCGATGAGGCGCGCATGACGACGCTTTCGGTCGTGATGCGGCCGTCGCGCAGGGTCTTTACGCCCTCAAGCAAGGAACCATGGGTAACGCCGGTCGCGGTAAAGATGCAGTCGCCCTTGGCCAATTCTTCAAGGTCGTAGATTTTGTCGAGGTCCTCGATACCCCATTTGCGTGCGCGCATCCGCTCATCGTCATTGCGGAACAGCAAGCGGCCCTTGAACTGGCCACCGACACAGCGCAAAGCCGCCGCGGCCAAAACGCCCTCCGGCGCACCGCCGCTGCCCATATAGATGTCGACAGTGGTGTCTGGGTTGGTGGTCGCGATAACGCCAGCCACATCACCATCGGGGATCAGCATGACGCCGCAGCCGATGGCGCGCAGTTCGGATATGATCTTTTCATGGCGTGGGCGGTCGAGGACGCAGACAATCAATTCATGCGGCGGCACGCCTTTTTCGGCGGCGACCGCGGTAACATTTTCCGCAACGGTTTTGTCGAGATTGACAATGTTTGGCGAATAGCCAGGCCCGACGGCGATCTTGTCCATGTAGACATCGGGGGCGTTGAGCAAATTGCCTTCTTCGGCCACGGCGAGCACGGCCAGCGCATTCGGGCCAGCCTTTGCGGTTATGGTGGTGCCTTCCAACGGATCAAGCGCGATGTCGATTTTTGGGCCAGTGCCAATGGCAGAGCCAACCTTTTCACCGATAAACAACATCGGCGCCTCGTCCCGCTCGCCCTCGCCAATGACGACGGTGCCGTCCATATACAGTTCGTTCAAGGCGGCGCGCATGGCTTCGACTGCAGCGGCATCCGCCGCCTTTTCGTCACCACGTCCGATCAGCTTTGCCGCCGCGATCGCCGCAGCTTCGGTTACCCGCACCATTTCCAGAACAAGGACGCGGTCGAGGATTTGGCTTGCTGCAGTCATTTGAATTTCCTAGCTATCTGAGAACGAAGGGGCGCGAACGAAGCACCTCGTATGGATCGGTACATAGACGGTTAGTTTCCGATAGTGAAGGTGCGGCCCATTGTCGAGATTGCTTGTGGCGATTTTCATCTCGTCTGGCGAACTCCCGAATGCGGCGGCGCAAATCGAGCATGCACGGGTACCATATTTTCAAGATCTGCAATATAGGCGCCGGCCTGTGTTTTGGTTATGCCCCCAAAATGTGCATGACCATGGGCTCGCCAAGTAAGCTGTCCGAGTTTGCCAAGGCATTGATGGTGTCGTTAATCGCTTGCTCCGGTCCGGCGTGCGTCACCATAGCAATCAAGGCGGATCCGTCGTCGCTTGCCTCGGTCTGGATAAGGCTTTCGATCGACAATCCGGCATCGCGCATGGCCGCCGTGATTTCAGCGAGTACGCCAACACGATCAGCCACCAGCATCCGCAGATAGGTCTTGCTAATCCGATGCGCGGAAGCCGCGCGTGGAAGCCTTTCAAGTTCGGCGGCCGGCATAGAAAATGCAGGGCCAGTTTCCTTGCGCGCGATATCGACCAGATCGGCGACGACAGCGGATGCCGTTGGCTTGTCGCCTGCGCCTGCGCCTTGGAACAGCAAGCGGCCAGAGAAATTACCCTCGGCAACAACGGCATTGGTCGCGCCGGTTACATGTGCCAGCGGGTGGCTCAGCGGCACGAGGCGTGGCTCAACCCGCTGGAAAATATTGGCTGACCCGTTGTCACCGTCAATTTCGGCAAGACCGATGAGACGGATGCGATAGCCAAGCATTTTGGCCTGTGCGATGTCAGCCGCCAGAATTTTGCGCACGCCGCGTGCCTCGACACCCCCGAAATCAATGACTGAGCCAAAACTTAAAGATGCAAGGATTGAAAGCTTATGCGCGGCATCAATGCCGTCAATGTCGAACGACGGGTCTGTTTCCGCAAAGCCTTTGGTCTGCGCGTCTGCAAGCACCTGTGCAAAATCCAACCCGTCGCACTCCATCGTGGACAGGATGAAATTACAGGTGCCGTTGAGGATACCATAGACCCGATCAATGCGGTTGGCTGCGGCACCATCGCGCAGGCCCTGAATAACCGGAATACCGCCAGCAACAGCGGCCTCGAACTTAAGCGCGGCCTGCTTGCTCTCGGCCAAGGATGCAAGCTCGGCGCCATGATGCGCAACCATTGCCTTATTGGCGGTGACCAATGCGCGTCCGTTCGACAATGTCTCGCGTGCCAGGGTCAGGGCCGGACCATCCGATCCACCAACAAGCTCAACCACCACATCAATGTCAGCTGCGGTCGCAAGTTCACCCATGTCGCCGACCCAGCGGTAGGGCGATAGATCCACGCCGCGATCCTTCGTGCGGTCGCGTGCGGTGACGGCAACGATTTCGATCTCGCGGCCAGCGCGCCGCGCAATCAATGCGCTGTTTTCTTGAATCAAACGAATTACGCCGCTGCCCACGGTGCCAAGACCAGCGAGGCCCACTCTCAATGGGGCATGACGAATAGGGATGGCCATGGGTTAACGACTTTCTGCCTAAGGGATGTGCATTGTTGCGGCGCTTAGGAGAAATTGCACCAAAATGCCAATCCAATCCACGTCATTTGCAAACGCGCGAACCTAGCGCTTTTGTATTGCTTTCGCTAAGGCTGCGGCAACGTTAAAAATTTGGAGCTTAAAAATGCGGGCAATAGGTGTCATCGGAGCCGGTCAAATGGGCGCAGGCATTGCGCAAGTCAGCGCTGGCGCTGGCTATCATGTGTATCTATCCGATCTTGACCTTGCCAAAGCAGAGGAAGGCAAAGCCAGTATTGCAAAGGCACTTGGCCGGCTGGTTGCGAAGGAGAAAATGGGCCAAGACGCGGCAGACACCCTGCTTTCGCGTATTGAACCGGTTGGCAGCTACGAGCCGATGGCGGATGCTGGATTGATTATCGAAGCTGCAACCGAGCGCGAAGACATCAAGCGCAAGATATTTGAGGCTGTCGGTAACGTTCTTGGCCATCAGGCTGTGCTTGCATCGAACACGTCATCCATTCCGATTACCCGTCTCGCGCAATCGTCGCCCGATCCAAAACGCTTCATTGGCGTCCATTTTTTTAACCCAGTGCCGGTCATGGGCCTGATTGAGGTCATTCGGGGGCTTGGCACCACTGATGCCACGGTTGATGTCGTTCGCCAATATGGGGAGGCGCTTGGCAAGCAATTGGTCTTTGCCAATGACGCGCCGGGCTTCATCGTCAACCGCGTGTTGATGCCTATGATCAATGAAGCAATCTTCGCACTTGGCGAGGGCGTTGCCAGCATCCGCGATATCGATACCGCGTGCCAATTGGGCCTCAATCACCCGATGGGGCCGCTGACCCTAGCGGACTTTATCGGGCTCGATACCTGTCTTGAAATCACCAATGTGCTGTTTCAGTCGACGGGCGATCCTAAGTTTCGTCCAGCGCCATTGCTTCAGAAATATGTTGAAGCCGGTTGGTATGGCCGCAAGGTGAAGCGCGGATTTTACGATTATTCAGGTGAGGTACCTGAGCCCACGCGCTGAGGTTAGGCGCCTGATCGAGCCGCAGTAAAGGCTTGGTCAAGATCAGCGATCAAATCATCAGTATCTTCCAAGCCGATTTGCAACCGGATCAGCGTGCCTTCTTCATCCCAAGAAACAACCGACCGGTATTTTTCTGGTTGGACGGGCAAAGCAAGGCTTTCAAAGCCGCCCCAGCTATAGCCAATACCAAACAACTCGAGCGCATCGACGAAGGTGGCGGCGGTTGTGGCATCGCCTTTATGAATGAACGAAAACAGACCAGACGCGCCCGTAAAGTCGCGCTTCCAAATGTCATGCCCTGGGCATTCCGGCAGCGCCGGGTGGAATACCCCCGCAACGTCTGCCTGCGTTTGTAGCCATTTGGCGATTTGCAGTGCTGAGGCCTCATGTGCCTTCATCCGCATTGACAATGTCCGCAGGCCGCGGCTGGCAAGATAGGCATCGTCCGGCGACACGGTCTGGCCAAGCTGCTGCGCGGTTTGGCGCAATTTTGTCCAATATTTCTCATGTGTGGTGACGCTGCCCATCATGACGTCGCTATGGCCCACAATATATTTGGTGCAAGACAAGATCGCCATATCAATGCCCTTGTCGAGCGCGGTATGGAAATAAGGGGTCGCCCATGTGTTATCGAGAAGCGTAACTATATTGCGCTTTTTGGCCGCTGCGCAAATGGCGGGAATGTCCTGCATCTCGAAGGTCAGGCTTCCGGGCGACTCCAATAATATCGCCATCGTATGATCACAGAAAAGCGTATCATAATCGGTTGAGAGCGGATCAAAATAGCGTGTCTCGACGCCAAAGCGTTTCAGAAAGCCATCCGCCAAGGATCGGCTTGGGTCATACGCATTGTCCGTCATCAGCAAGACGTCGCCAGATTTGAGAACCGACAATAAGGCGCAAGCGATGGCCGCAACGCCCGATGGGTAAAGCATTGTTCCGTGCGCACCGGGTTCCATCTCGGTGAGCGCTTCGGCCAGCGACCATTGTGTTGGCGAGCCACGGCGACCGTAGAAGAAACGGCCGTCTTGGTTGCCAGATTTGCCTGCCTCCAACGCCGCCACATTTTCATATAAATGCGTGCTTGCGCGCCAGACGGGCACGTTTACGACGGGGCCAGTTAATGCACTCCTTCGTCCTGCTGTGACTGTTTTGGTGGCGGGTTTTTGAGGCTTCTTAGAACTCAAGCCGCACCCTGTGCCTTAGGGGTGTCTTTATCCAATCCCCATTCTGACCAGCTACCGTCATATAACGACACGTCGGTCTTGCCTGTCATCCGCGCGCCAAACAGCACGACCGCCGCAGTCATCCCTGATCCACATGTTGTGATCATCGGTTTGCTGAGGTCAACGCCCGCATCCGCATATGCCTGGCTCAGCTCATCGCCGCGCTTCCATGTACCGTCCGCGTTGAACAATTGGGCAAAGGGCAGGTTGCGGCTGCCTGGAATATGGCCCGACGCCATTCCGGGCCGCGGTTCGGCCTCTTCGCCGGTAAAGCGACCGGCGCCCCGTGCGTCGACGACACTGGCCGCCTTGCTGTGCAAATTGGCCAGCATATCGGCCTTGCTGCGCACGGCCTTGTCGTCTTTCCAAACGGTGAAGTGGCGGTGGCGCAAGGTTGGCTTTCCGGTTTCGAGAGGGCGGCCTTCGGCTTTCCATTTGGCGATGCCGCCATCAAGGATTGCGACGTCATGTGCGCCAAACAATGTCAGCATCCACCATGCGCGGGTGGCCGATTTAAACGGGCTGTCATCGTAAACCACAATGCGGCTGCCATCACCTAGCCCAAGCGATTGCATGCGACTGGCGAATTTTTCAGGCGGCGGCAAGGTGTTAGGCAGGCTGCTATTGGCGTCAGCGAGTTCTTCGATATCCATGAATAAAGCCGATGGAATATGCCCGCCCTCATATTCAGCCTGCGCATTGCGGCCGGCATCTGGCATGAACCAAGTTGCATCTACCACACGTAGGTCGGACGCTCCGATTTCTGCCGCCAACCATTCGGTGCTTACTAACAATTCCATGTTTTTCGTCCTTGACCGCATTTTGTGATTCTACTGCGCTGCAAGATAGGCAGCTTTTCCAAACTATCCAAGCTTTTCGAGAAATTGCTGCGCATGGGCACGCAATGCAACCTTGTCCGCGTCCGTCATCCGTTCCCAATTTTTATAGGGCATAGCCATGCGCGGATTTTTGCGCAGTTTTACCTCGTTGCGCGCAATGAACTCCCAATACAGCGCGTTAAACGGACATGCCTTTGGTCCAGTGCGCTGCTTGACGTCATAGCGGCAATGCGAGCAATAATTGGACATCCGGTTGATATAGGCGCCGCTCGCCGCATAGGGTTTCGACGCCAGCATGCCGCCATCGGCGAACTGGCTCATGCCCAAGCTGTTTGGCAACTCAACCCATTCATAGGCATCGGCATATACCGCGAGATACCATTTATGGACTTCCTTTGGGTTCAGTCCGGCCAGCAGCGCAAAATTGCCCGTGATCATGAGGCGCTGGATATGATGCGCGTAGGAATGCTCGATCGTTTGGCCAATAGCCTGCGACAGGCAATGCATGTCGGTTTTACCGGTCCAGTAAAATTCAGGCAGTGGCCGCGTCGCGGCAAGCGCGTTGCTTTCCACATATTCTGGACCAGCGTGCCAATAGATCCCGCGCACATATTCGCGCCAACCAATGACTTGCCGTATGAACCCCTCGGCGGCGTTAATCGGGACTTTGCCTGCGCGATATTGCACTTCAACCGCGCGGCACAGGTCAAGCGGGTCAAGCAAACCAGAGTTGATATAAGGCGAGAGGATCGAGTGCCACAAAAACGGTTCTCCGGTGAGCATTGCATCCTGATAGTCCCCAAAACTGGGTAAAGCGTGGTCCAAAAAATGCTTTTGCTGCCGCAATGCATCCTCGCGCGTCACGGCAAATCCGAATTTTGCTGTATCGCCGATGTTGCCTGCAAAGCGGCTCTCGACCATCTGAATGACGTCTTGTGTGACGGCGTTTGGCGCAAAGTGCAGCGGCTTTGGCATAGCAAAGTCCCGCTTTGCCGGTTTCCGGTTCTCGGCATCAAAATTCCACTGCCCACCTTCGGGCTTGTCAACGTTCATCATCAGACCGGACTTACGCCGCATATCGCGATAGAAAAACTCCATGCGTAATTGTTTGCGGTCCTTGGTCCAGCTTTCAAATTCAGCATGGGTGCACAAGAAGCGGTCATCAGGCCGGATTTCCACCGGGATATCAAAGCGGTCGGGCCAGCTATCCAACATCGCCTTCACCCGCCATTCGCCTGCCTCTGTCACGCATAATGCGGACACCTTGTGTCGCTCAATGGCACGGGCAATTTCGCCCGTGAAACTGCCGCTGTTTTCCGCGTCGGTCAGCTTTACATAATCAACTGTCCATCCTGCGCTGCGAAGATCGTCCGCATGATGGCGCATGGCGGACAAGATATACACCATCTTGGATTTATGGTGCGGCACATATTCGGTCTCTTCATCAACCTCAGCCATGAGGATGACGCATGCTTTTTTATCCTGCCCCGCCAAGGATGACAGGCCGTGACTGAGTTGGTCGCCAAATACAGGAATGAGTGTTGCCATATCGCTATGTTAGCCAGACAAGCAGTCAAGGGCGATACGGGATTTCAGGAAAGCAGACTTGACCGCTTCAATCGAAAATCGGGCCGCTCTGGCGGCACGTCTCCGACTGCATCCTGTATCACCCGTTTGCTTCCCGCGGCGAAACAGCTAAAAGCGCCATCATGAATGACATACTAAAGCCAAAATTTCTTGGCGCGCAAAGCGCGCTTCCGCAAACGCCTGAAGAGGCGCAGTTGGATTATGTCCCCAACCCGCGCCCAGACACGCTGTATCTCGCGCGCTTTGCCGTGCCTGAATTCACATCCTTGTGTCCGGTAACGGCCCAACCTGATTTCGCGCATTTGGTTATCGACTATGCGCCAGATGCGGCGATCGTCGAATCGAAATCGCTCAAGCTGTTCTTGGGCTCGTTCCGCAACCATGCCGCTTTTCACGAAGATTGCACCGTTGGCATTGGCCAGCGCCTGTTTTCGGAGATGAAGCCGCATTGGCTGCGCATTGGTGGCTATTGGTATCCGCGCGGCGGCATACCCATTGATGTGTTTTGGCAATCCGGCGAGCCTCCCAAGGGTTTGTGGTTGCCAGATCAAGGGGTTCAGCCATATCGCGGCCGCGGCTGAATTATGTAAGTAACCCTTCTAAGGTTCGGTGTCCATCGCCTCGTCGACGCAGGGGAATCGTTCATCGCAAATATCAGCATTAACGATGTCATCCGCCAAAGCTCTGCCCTATCGACCGATCATGGTTAGGGTGGAGAAATTTGGGGAACGGCGCGCTAAAAATCTGCTGCGTTTTGGTGTGGTATCGTTGGCGCTGTTGGCTAGTTTGTCGGGATGTGTTGGTGTGCAGCGGCCAATGCCACAGGCCAATCCAACCCCGTCAACCCGAATACCGCATTCTGCAGCGCCCGTTGCGCCGGCCGCTCCAAAGCGGCCACTCAATCGGCATGCGCCTATTGGTCTTGAAAATCTGGTGCGGGAGCAATGGCGGATTTTTCCAGGCCGTACCGGTGTCGCTATCATGCGCATAGATGGCGGCGAATGGATAACTGGCCAACGGGCGACAGATTTGTTCCCGCAGCAAAGCGTATCCAAAACATGGGTGGCGTTGACTATCTTGGATTTGGTTGATCAAGGTAAAGTCAGCCTTGACCAGAAGATACGCATTACACCTAATGATCTGGCGGTTTTTCATCAACCCATTCGCGACCGTGTGATCTCCAATGGTGGGATTGAGGCGACCGTGCTCGCCTTACTCGAGCAGGCTATCATAGCGAGTGACAATACCGCGAATGACTCCCTTTTACGCACGGCTGGCGGCCCCCAAGCGGTTCAAAGTTTTTTGGCGCGAAAGAATTTGGGGGCCATACGCTTTGGTCCAGGCGAACGTGTGTTGCAAAGCGGTATTGCTGGGCTTGATTGGCGTCAGGAATATGCGCTTGGTAATAGGTTTTATGCAGCGCGCAACATGGTGCCGATGGCGAAGCGCAAAGCTGCACTCGATCTTTATCTCGCCAATCCGATCGATGGGGCCAGTCCCGAGGCAATTGTCCGTGCCCTTGCCAGGCTGGCCAAAGGAGAGTTGCTGTCGCCAGCATCAACTAGGCTTATCTTGGGGATCATGTCACGGACATCAAGCGGGCCAAACCGTATGAAGGCGGGTGTACCTGCAGGCTGGCGCTTTTTGCATAAAACGGGGACCGGGCAGATATTGTCGCCTGTTTCAACGGGCTATAACGACATTGGAATTATGACGGCGCCCGATGGGACGCGTTATGCGCTAGCAATCATGATGGGCAGTACAACAGCATCCATCCCGCAGCGTATGGGGTTCATGCAATTTGTGTCGCGCACGACTGCCATATATCACGACCAGTAACTTCATGGGTTGATGACGCCTGACATGGATTGTCAGTATCTGGGCAATTTGGACAAAGAAAAGGGCCGTCCTGTAAACAGAACGGCCCTTATCAAAAAGCTTTCGCTAAAAAGCGCGAATATTACTCCGCAGCTTCTGCAGGTGCAGCCGCAGCGTCAGCAGCAGCGTCAGCAGCAGCGTCAGGTGCAGCGCCTTCTACAGCAGCGTCAGCAGCTTCTGCTGGGGCTTCTGTGGCGGTTGCTTCTGCTGCTGGAGCTTCTTCAGCCTGTGAGCAAGCGACCAAACCGAGCGACGCGGCAAGAACGAGAGATATAGCAATTTTCTTCATATGGGAAACCCCCTAGCAAAACTTATGAAAACCTGACAGGCACGCCACATCAATTACAGCTTGCCTGCAGAACGCCCTCTAGCTTGTTAACAATTAGGTGGCAATGCGATTTTTTAAAGTTTGATATTGTCCCACAACAATTTCGCGCCAATCTCTACCTTAACGGTAGAAAATGTGCGGGGTTTAGGTTGATTGACATGATATAAAGAATTCTTTATATACTGCCCAAATGATGATTTTGCTCAATATCATGCGGGCGTTGGCCGATCCGACGCGCTTGCGAATCGTTTTTTTGGTGCTGCGCTTGGAACTGTCTGTGGGTGAGTTGGTCCAAATTTTAGACCAAAGCCAGCCCCGCGTTTCACGCCACATTAGAATATTGGACGAGGCCGGGCTTCTTGAGCGGCGTAAGGAAGGAAGCTGGGTATTTTTGCGGCCTGCCGCAATATTGACCGATAGTCCCGTCGCATCCTTATTGGCTGAGGCAGATGTATCGCAGGGCAAGGCATTTCAGCGCGATGTTCTTCGGCTTGAAGAAGTACGCAGCGCCCGGACCGACATGGCCGCAGCTTATTTTGCTGCACATGCTGATGAATGGGATTCTCTTCGATCTCTGCACATCGCCGATTCGGAAGTTGAAGCACGGTTGGCGCATATCCTCCACAGCGCGCCATTGGGACGTTTTCTAGATGTAGGAACAGGCACTGGACGCATCGTCGAACTATTTGCGGGGGCCTCGGAGCGTTTTGTGGCTGTTGATAATAGTCCCGAGATGCTTCGACTGGCGCGGGCGAAGATTGCAAATCTAAGCCCAGAAATCGGGAACAAAGTCGATATTAAGCTTGGCGATTTTAACATGTTGCCCGTAGGCGACGCTGAATTTGACACGGTCATTTTTCACCAAGTCCTGCACTACGCACAGCATCCTGAGGCCGTGATAGCGGAGGCCATCCGCACGCTTGCGCCCGGTGGCAGATTAGTCATCGCCGATTTTGCTGCGCATAATCTTGAAGAATTGCGCACAGTTCATGCGCACGCGCGGCTTGGTTTCACGGATGACTTCATGAAAAAGACCTTTGCTAGCCAAGGCCTGCAACTGGTTCACCAAACCGCTCTTGAAGCAGGCGAATTGGTCATCAAAGTTTGGGTGGGCCAAAAACTATCTAGCGCACAGCCGAGCCCCAAAAGTGGCCTAAGGCCAGAAAATAACCTAAGGATTGTTGCATGATTCTCCCGCTTGCACAGATGCAAGAAGCTAGCCGCGCTGTGGCCTCACCCCTTTTCGCGGGACTTTCGGGTGATTGCGAAATCAGCTTTGAATTCTTTCCGCCCAAGACGGAAAAGATGGAAGAACAACTTTGGGATTCGGTGGTAACATTAGCGCCCCTTGCCCCACGCTTTGTGTCAGTCACTTACGGCGCAGGCGGCACCACGCGTGAGCGCACGCACAAAACCGTAGCCCGCATTGCGCGCGATACTGACATTCCTGCTGCCGCGCACCTCACCTGCGTCGAGGCGTCAAAAGGCGAAATCGCCGATGTCGCCAACGCGTATTGGGAGGCGGGTGTTCGCCATATTGTTGCCCTACGAGGCGACGCCCCCAATTCTGACGGCGGGTTTGTGCCGCACCCTGATGGCTATGCCAGCGCTGCGGAGTTGGTAGAAGGACTGCGCAAACTACACCCGTTTGAAATTTCGGTTAGTGCCTATCCCGAAACGCACCCCGAAGCATTGTCGGCGGCGTCCGATATTGATTTCCTTAAACGCAAACTCGATTCAGGCGCCAGCCGCGCCATCACGCAGTTCTTTTTTGAACCAGAGACCTTTTTCCGTTTCCGTGACGCGGTCGCGGCAGCCGGCATAGATGCAGAGATCGTGCCCGGCATCATGCCCGTGTCGAACTTTGCCGCCATCACACGCATGTCGCAAATGACGGGAACAGCAATTCCCGATTGGATGGCCCATCTGTTCGATGGTCTTGATGATCACCCGTCCGCACGACAGCTGGTCGCCGCGACCGTATCAGCGGAAATGTGCCGCAAATTATATGCAGGCGGTGTGCGCGATTTCCATTTTTATACGCTGAACCGCGCCGAGCTCTCTTACGCCATCTGCCATCTGCTTGGAAAACGGCCAGCGGCGCTTGCGCAAGAGGCCGCAGCATGAGCGCGCGTGCGGCCTTTGTTGATCGTGCGGCGCAACAGATCCTGGTTTTTGACGGCGGCTATGGCACCGCGATTCAAGGGTACAAACTGTCTGAAGCCGATTATCGCGGCGACCTTGATCTGACGCATGATCAAAAGGGAAATAACGACCTGTTGTCGATCACGCGTCCCGACATTGTTGGCGCTATCCACACCGCGTATCTTGAGGCGGGCGCGGATATGATCGAAACCAACACCTTCAGCGCGACCAAAATCAGCATGGCCGATTATGGCTGCGAACATTTGGTTACGCGGCTAAACGTGGAATCGGCGAAGCTTGCGCGTGCTTGCTGCGATGCCGCCGAGGTGAAGGACGGCGTGCGGCGCTTTGTGGCTGGCTCGGTTGGTCCGACCAATAAGACATTGTCTTTATCACCCGATGTCAACGATCCAGGCTATCGCGAGATAGACTTTGACTATTTGAAAGATGTCTACCGCGCGCAATGCGATGCCTTGATCGAAGGCGGTGTCGATTTTCTGTTGATTGAAACAATATTCGATACCCTCAATGCCAAATGCGCAGCGATGGCGGCGCAAGAAGCGGCTGCTGCTTGCGGGCGCGATGTGCCGTTGATGATATCGATGACCATCACCGACATGGCGGGTCGAAACTTGTCGGGTCACACAGTCGAAGCGTTTTGGGCCGCAATCCGACATGCCAAGCCGCTCACCATCGGACTGAATTGCTCGTTCGGTGCCGATCTTTTGCGTCCCCATCTGGCGGCATTGTCGAAGCAGGCCAACGTGCTGGTCATGGCCTATCCCAATGCCGGACTGCCCAATGATCTAGCGGAATATGATGAGCTGCCAGAAACAACTGCGCAGTTGATTGGCCAATGGCTCGACGATGGGTTGGTGAATATTGTCGGCGGCTGCTGCGGTACGACGCCGGCGCATATTGCGGCGATTGCAAAGGCTGTTGCCAACCGCGCGCCACGCACAATGCCCAAGGCAGACGTTGTAACGCGGCTCGCAGGGCTTGAACCCTTCGTCATGGCCTCCTGACCCCCTTTGAAGTAGAACAAAAAATGTCTTCCCGCTCCTCTTCCTCGCGCTTCGTTAATATTGGTGAACGCACCAATGTCACTGGCAGCGCAAAGTTCAAAAAACTGATCCTTGCCGGCGACTATGAAGCCGCTGTCGAGGTCGCGCGTGACCAAGTCGAAAATGGCGCGCAAATTATCGACATCAACATGGATGAAGGCCTGCTCGACGCGCATGTGGCGATGACCACCTTCATCAAGCGCATTGCAGCAGAGCCCGACATTGCGCGCGTGCCGTTGATGATCGACAGTTCCAAATGGAGCGTGATTGAGGCGGGCCTAAAATGGGTTTCTGGTAAGCCGATCGTCAATTCAATTTCCATGAAAGAAGGCGAAGAGGCTTTTCTGCATCATGCGCGTTTGTGCATGGCCTATGGGGCCGCGGTCGTCGTTATGGCGTTCGACGAAACGGGCCAAGCGGATACGCAAAGACGCAAGGTGGAGATTTGCAAGCGCGCTTATGACCTTTTGCTAGGCATAAGATTCCCACCAGAAGACATCATCTTTGACCCAAATATCTTTGCAGTGGCAACGGGGATTGAGGAGCATAATAATTACGGCGTCGACTTTATCGAGGCGGTAAAGGAACTGCGTGTCCTGTGCCCGCATGCCCATTATTCGGGCGGGCTTTCCAACCTGTCATTCAGCTTCCGTGGCAATGAACCGGTGCGCAGGGCGATGCATTCAATCTTCCTGTACCATGCAATTCCTGCCGGACTTGATATGGCGATCGTCAACGCCGGGCAGCTCGATATCTATGATGACATTGATGACGAACTGCGCGTTGCGTGTGAAGACGTCATCCTCAACAGCGACCCCGATGCGACCGAGCGACTGATCGCGCTTGCCCAAAAATATCGCGGGACAGATGTGGCGCAGGAAAAGGCTGAGGCCGAATGGCGCGGCTGGCCCGTGAACAAGCGGCTGGAACATGCTTTGGTCAAAGGCATTGATGCGGATATCGTAGCCGACACCGAAGAAGCACGACTTGCTATCAAAATGGCGGGTGGCCGACCCATTGAGGTTATCGAAGGGCCGTTGATGGACGGCATGAACGTTGTTGGCGACCTGTTTGGATCAGGGCGTATGTTCCTGCCGCAAGTGGTAAAGTCCGCCCGCGTGATGAAAAAGGCCGTTGCGCATCTCTTCCCGTATATTGAGGCAGAAAAAGAAGCCGGCGCCAAGGGCAAGGGCAAGATCATCATGGCCACCGTTAAGGGCGACGTGCATGACATTGGTAAAAATATCGTTGGCGTTGTGCTGCAGTGTAACGGCTTCGAAATTGTCGATCTGGGTGTTATGGTTCCATGGCCGACGATATTACAGGCGGCGGTCGTGCATGACGCCGACATTATTGGGCTTTCGGGCCTCATCACTCCTTCGCTCGACGAAATGGTTACCGTGGCCGAGGAAATGGAGAAAGCGGGCATGTCGATGCCGCTGATGATCGGCGGTGCAACCACGTCAAAGACCCACACGGCATTGCGTATTGAGCCGGTATATTCCGGGCCCGTCATCCATGTGTTGGATGCATCGCGCGCGGTTGGTGTTGCGGGCACTTTGGTCAGCGATACGATGGCGGACAAGTTTGTTGCGGACACTCGGGCCGAATATAGCCACATCCGCGACGCCCGTGCCGGCAAGACCGCAAAGCCGCTCGCCACGCTCGAAGAAGCCCGCGCCAATGCGTTCGAAATCGACGAAAGCATGAAACCAGCCGCGCCGCAAAAGCCAGGTGTTCATGCCTATGATGATTGGGACTTGGCGGACCTGCGTAAATATATCGATTGGACGCCATTCTTTCGCGCGTGGGAATTACATGGTAATTATCCTGCGATCTTGACCGATGAAATCGTCGGCGAAAGCGCCACCAGCCTGTTTGCCGATGCCAATGCGATGCTCGACAAGATTATCAATGAAAAATGGCTTCGAGCCAAAGGCGTCGCCGGATTGTGGCCCTGTTGGAGCGATGGCGATGATGTGGTTGTCTACTGCGAACAGACCGAGGCGCATGTGCGCTTGCCGTTCTTGCGCCAGCAAATCGCCAAGCGCGAAGGCAAGGCGAACATGTGCTTGGCTGACTTTATCAGCCGCGATGGCGACTGGATTGGCGGCTTTGCCGTTACGACTGGCCATGGCATTGAGGCGCATTTGGCGCAGTTCAGAGCCAATATCGACGATTATTCGGACATCATGCTGAAGGCGTTGGCCGACCGTTTGGCTGAGGCCTTTGCCGAACGGATGCACGAACATGTCCGCAAGGATTTATGGGGCTATGCACCTTATGAACAGTTCACGCCCGAAGCGCTGAACCGTGAGGAATATCGCGGCATTCGGCCCGCCCCCGGCTACCCCGCCTGCCCAGACCACAGCATGAAGCCAACCTTGTTCGACCTGCTGGATGCCACGCATAAGACCGGTATCACGTTGACCGAAAGTTTTGCGATGCTGCCGACTGCAGCAGTAAGCGGTCTGTATTTCGGCCATCCGCAGTCGGAATATTTCGGTGTCGCGCGGATTGGCGATGATCAGGTGGCGGATTATGCGGCGCGTCGGGGACTGGATCTGGACCGTGCACGGCAATATCTGCGGCCAAATCTCAACGAATGAAGGCATAAGGACCTGAGCGCAGAAGGGTAAAAAATAACTACCATCTTAGCGGGGGCAATATCGCAGCTCGGATTAACAACAATTAAAGCTTTAATCAGAGCCGATTAAAGACAAAACCAGCGAACCATCCCAGCAGCAACGATACAAGCACAGCCATCGCCCCGTAAAAAACGGCATAGTCCTTTGCCATGACCGTAACCAACTGTTCAAAGCCCGTCTTTCGAATGCGCACTTCAACATTGTCATCGGCTATGATGACCCTGCCGTCGCGAATGAGCAAGGTTTCGGCGGTGTAGACGCCCACCGGAACACTTGAGGGAATGTTCAGGCGGGCGCGATACAGCACTTGATCGGTGATTTCGACCGTGCCGGCTTCTTGCCGAAATAGACCATTGCGGCGGTTTAAATCTACCAGCCCATCGGCAAAGCGGCGCTGTTCCGCAGCATCTACTTCACCACTTGGGGAGAGCTGCAAACGATCCAAGCCAAGCTCATAAATCGCGGCGGTTTTGCTGTTTACGATCTGCTCGAGCGGTCGTGAAGATGCGATGGCATAGTAAGATGGCACAGAGCGAAAATCGCTGCTGTCCGCATTGATCCAAATGCCAGCGATTTTCTGTTTTTCGCGCAGGGTGATGGACCGGGTTGGACCACGCAGCACAACCGCTACATCAACCCTGCCCTCTGGAACAACGCCGCGCGGGTATATGATTGCGCCGAATAACAACATTTCCGCGCCAGTGAAGCCCGATTGAATATCAATTTGACTCTGTGACACGTCAGGCACCAGCTTGGGCACATTCTGCGCGCTTGCTGCCACCGGAAGCAGCCATAAAAATAAGGCCAACCAACGTATCATAATGCTTGCAGCGTGTAGATTTCGTCCGGCCGCCAACCAAGACCAAGCGCCATGCGGATTGCGACCAGTAGAACGATAGTGGCAAGGAACAGGCGCAGATATTCTGGCCGCATACGCTGTGCCAAACGCGCGCCAATATGCGCGCCGGTGACACTACCGATAAGCAGAAATACGGCAAGTACGATGTCGACGGCCTTGGTGGTAAGACTATGCATCATCGTAGACGCCATGGTCACAAACAAAATCTGGAATAATGACGTCCCTACAACCACCTGCGCGCCCATGCCCAAAAGATACAGCATGGCGGGCACCATTATGAAACCGCCGCCAACACCAAGCAGCATGGTCATAATGCCAGTGACGAAACCCAATATCAACGGCGCAAGTGGCGAAATGTAAAGACCTGAATGATAGAAGCGCCAGCGCATGGGCATGCTGGCAACCAGCGGGTGATGCCGTCGCTTTGCCGCGACGACCGGCTTACCCGACCGGGTGGTACGCACGCTTGCCAGGCTTTCTTTGGCCATCAGGCCACCGATGCTGCCCAGCATGAGGACGTACAGAATATTGATGACGGTATCAATCTGGCCTATCGATTCCAATACTTCAAAGATTGCCGCGCCCGCTCCAGCACCGAAGATGCCGCCTACGACGAGCACACCGCCCATCTGGAAATCAACGCCGCCGCGCTTCATATGTGCAAACACGCCCGACACGCTTGCACCGGTTACCTGAGTGGATGCGGACGCCGCCGCAACTGCAGGGGGGATGCCATAGAAAATCAACAAGGGTGTCGTCAGGAACCCGCCGCCTACGCCGAACATGCCCGAAAGCAGGCCAACGCCGCCACCCAGCAGGATGATGACCAGCGCATTCACTGACAAATTGGCTATGGGAAGATATATATCCATGATCGACGGAGGGACCCTAACCGCATTTAGCGGCAGGATAAAGGCTAGCGCTTAGAAACTGGTGGACAATGTCACGGCGGGACCATTGCCGGGTTAGGTATAGCCCGCAACGCGAAATCGCCAACTTGCGTCGATCCGCAATCTGGCGGGCCCAGCGGGTACCCAGGCGCGCACGGACGGCCCGACATCCAGACGCATGATTTTGCTTTGCTCCCCGCCCTATATGCCTCCACCAGCAGAAAGCTGCGCGCCACCTTGGCTGGCCGACGGCCTTTACTTGCTATTTTGCAGCCTGATGGCCATAGTAATTTTACATGATCATTATTCCAACATTACGAACCAACAGATCTGCTTTGCGGGCATTTTTGTCCAGCGGTGCGGCTGGTGGGATATTGCTGATGGTGGCAGCTGCGCTGGCCATGATCATTGCTAATTCAGTTTTTGCGCAAGATTACACCCATCTCATTCATGCGGTAATCGGCCCAGAATTGACGCCCAAGCTTGGGCCAATGACCATTCATCTGTGGATTAACGATGGTCTTATGGCGATTTTCTTTCTGCTCGTTGGACTGGAGATTAAGCGCGAATTTGTAGATGGGCACTTGTCTACTTGGGCTGATCGCAGACTTCCGATGATTGCGGCTGCTGCGGGGATGATTGTGCCAGCTATCATTTATCTTGCCATTGCAGGGGGCGAGCCCGCCTTACGACGTGGTTGGGCCATTCCGGCTGCGACCGATATTGCCTTTGCCATTGGCGTACTTGCGCTGTTGGGCAGTCGTGCACCCGCGTCGCTGAAGCTGTTCCTGACGACGGTTGCCATTGTCGACGACATGGGGGCTGTTGCGATTATTGCTGTATTTTACGCAGCTGAGCTGAACCTTGTCGCGCTGGCTGCTGTTGGAACCATCTGGTGCGCGATGTTGTTGTTGAACCGGTTTCGGGTCAATGTGCTTTGGCCATATCTGCTCCTTGCGGCCTTGTTATGGTATGCCACCTTATTGTCCGGCGTACATGCCACGATTGCCGGCGTGTTAGCCGCTTTCGCCATACCGTTCCGACGCACGGTTGCTGCCCCGGATGCAGCGGATTCGCCGCTACATCGGCTGGAACATGCCTTGGTGAAACCCGTGGCATTTGTCATTGTGCCGATTTTTGGGTTTGCCAATGCTGGCGTTTCGCTGGAGGGCACAAGCTTCGCCGCACTTACCGCGCCACTTCCGCTTGCTATCGCGATGGGCCTGTTTTTGGGCAAGCAAATCGGGATTTTTACCAGCGTTTGGCTTTCGGTTAAGCTCGGTATTGCTGCCCGGCCGCACAACACCAGCTGGACGCAAGTTTTCGGCGTCGCTGTGCTGTGTGGTATCGGTTTTACAATGAGTTTGTTTATCGGTGGCCTTGCTTTCGCTGGGCCAGCACAAGGTGTCGCTGTCAAGATTGGTGTTTTGATGGGGTCGCTACTTTCCGCCATTCTGGGCTGGAGCATTTTGCGCTTCGCCGCATCCCGCAAGCGGTTCTCTGGAGATGCCATATAAAGTTTCGCAGTTACATCCTGCCACTCACCTTGCTCGCTGCAAGCTGCAGCACGGTTCCGTCGCCATCGCGTGCGCCAAAGGCCGCGCCTCTAATGTCTCTGACCAATGTCTCGGATGCGTATGTCCAATTGACGTTGGAAGCTGGCACGCATGAGGCGGAATATGTGGATGCGTATTATGGCTCGGCTGCGTTGCAGTCCGCAGCCGCGGCAAACCCGCGTTCGCTCGCCGATTTGATTGTGCAAGCCCGGATGCTCACCGCTGCTATTGACGCAGCATTGCCAGGCATCCAATCGGCGCCGGATCGCCGCCGCGCACGTGCACTGCGTGGCATGCTTGTCGCTGCAGATACCCGGCTGCAGATGCTTCAGGGCCGCAAATTTGCGTTTAACGCAGAAGCCGAGGGTCAGTTTGCGACAGTTCCTGAATTGATGCCCTTGGCCCATTATGATTCCATTTTGGCTGGCCTGGAAAAACTCATTCCGGGCGACGGCCCACTGGCAACACGGGTGGATAGCTTTAACGAGAATTATTCGGTCCCCAAGGATCGGATGAAGCCTGTCTTCGACGCTGCGATTGCCGAGTGCAAACGGCGGACGGAAGCGCACATCAACCTGCCGGCGGGTGAAACTTTTGACATGGAGTTTGTGACGGGGAAGACGTGGTCGGGTTATAATTATTATAAGGGCAATTACAAAAGCCTGATCCAGATCAACACCGACCTTCCCATCCGCATCAGTCGCGCCGTCGATCTTGGCTGTCATGAGGGCTATCCCGGGCATCATGTCCTCAACCTGTTGGTCGAGGAGCGACTGGCGCGAAAAAATGGCTGGAAGGAATATGAGGTAAACCCTTTGTATAGCCCGACGAGCGTCCTTTCCGAGGGCAGCGCAAATTACGGCATTGATCTGGCATTTCCGGCGCAGGAACGCTTGGCCTTTGAACGCGACGTGCTGTACCCATTGGCTGGCCTGGACTCCCAGACAGCCCAAGCCTATTGGAAAATGCAGCAAATGACCGAGGCACTCTCGGGCGTGCGGCTAACGATCGCAAAAATGTATCTGGACGATGAAGTGACGCGGCAACAGGCTTTGGCTTTGACGCAGAAATATCTTTTACTTTCGCTCGCCCGTGCCGAACAATCCATTGGCTTTACGGATCATTATCGCAGTTATGTGATCAATTATAGCTGGGGCAAGGACTTGGTAAAGAACTATGTCGAACGCGGCAATCCGGCCGAGGCCGAGCGGTGGCGCCGGATGGAGAAGATATTGAGCGAGCCGACTTTGCCTTCTGACTTAATGCCTTAAGCAAATTGATAGCGGCATTATGACGCGAGATTATCTTGGTATAACCTCCAGCGGCAAGGGCGCAGCGCCAGCGCTTAATCGGCCGCTACAGAAAGACACGGCGCTGCCGGTACTTCGCGCTGGGCAAAGCGATGGATAGAATGACGCGCGATGCCATGAGGGCAAGTTAGACAAATCAACCCAGCCGCTGCAAGTAACAAGGGCGACCATTTCTGGCCGCCCTAAATTTTTACGTTACAATACAAAATTTTTACAGCTTACCAACGAGCTCTGGCACGACCGTAAACAGGTCGCCGACCAAGCCAATATCTGCAACCTGGAAGATTGGTGCATCTTCATCCTTGTTGATGGCGATGATGACCTTGGAATCCTTCATACCGGCCAAATGCTGAATCGCGCCGGAGATGCCGACCGCGACATATACTTCTGGAGCGACGATCTTACCCGTCTGGCCAACCTGATAGTCATTGGGTACAAAGCCCGCGTCCACGGCAGCGCGGCTTGCGCCAACGCCAGCGCCAAGCTTGTCGGCCAATGGCAATATGGTCACTGCAAAGGTTTCAGCATCCTTCAATGCACGGCCGCCCGATACGATGATCTTGGCAGAGGTGAGTTCAGGGCGTTCCTGCTTTGCAATCTCTGCCGAGATGAACGTCGATGTGCCTGAATCGCCGCTGCCCGAGACAGCTTCGATCGTGGCCGAGCCCCCATTTTCGTCTGCCTTGGCAAAGGCTGTGCCGCGCACGGTGATGACCTTCTTGGCGTCCGAAGATTGCACGGTGGCAATCGCGTTACCGGCATAGATTGGACGCGTGAACGTATCCGCGCTTTCAACGCTAAGGATGTCCGAGATCTGCATCACATCAAGCAATGCCGCCACGCGTGGCGCGATGTTCTTGCCGTTCGATGTGGCAGGCGCCAAAAACGCGTCATGGCTTGCCATCAATGAAGCAACCAATGGCGCGACATTTTCGGCCAATTGCTGCGCATAGGCGGCGTCATCGGCAACATGCACAGTTGTCACGCCGGAGATTTTGGCAGCCTGTTCGGCCACTGTGCCGCAGCCTGAACCAGCGACCAGCACATGCACTTCGCCAATCTGCGATGCAGCGGTGACGACGGCCAATGTTGCATCCTTCAACGATGCATTGTCATGTTCGGCATAAACGAGGGTCTTCATGCGGCCACTCCCATTTCTTTAAGCTTTGCAACCAGCGCATCGACGTCGGCAACCTTGATACCGGCGCTACGCACGGGGGGCTCTACAACCTTCAACGTCTTGAGACGTGGAGTTACATCGACGCCATAATCGGCAGGTGTTTTCTGCGCCAGTGGCTTTGACTTTGCCTTCATGATGTTCGGCAACGACGCATAACGCGGCTCGTTCAAGCGCAGGTCAGAGGTGATGATGGCTGGCATTTTCAGCGACACTGTCTGCAAACCGCCATCGACTTCGCGCGCAACATGCACTGAATCGCCAGATACGTTTACCGTATTGGCAAAGGTGCCTTGCGGACGACCCGTCAACGCAGCGAGCATCTGGCCGGTCTGGTTGGAGTCGTCGTCAATTGCTTGTTTGCCAAGAATGACAAGGCCGGGCTGCTCTTCTTCAACGATCTTCGCCAAGATCTTGGCAACGCCCAAAGGCTCGACATCTTCAGCGACGACGAGGATCGCGCGATCAGCGCCCATAGCAAGCGCCGTGCGCAATGTTTCTTGCGCCTTGTCCGGCCCAACCGACACCGCGATCACTTCCGTCGCAACGCCCTTTTCACGCAAACGCAGAGCTTCTTCGATGGCGATTTCGTCAAACGGGTTCATGCTCATTTTGACGTTCGCTAAATCGACGCCCGAACCATCGGGCTTAACCCGTGGTTTTACGTTATAATCTATGACCCGCTTAACGGGGACGATGATCTTCATGTGCTCATCCTTCCTTACCGACTCAAGGGGACAGGTGGATGCCATCCCAAACTGCTGTGCCTATGCTGACCGTTTACGTAAACGTCAAGTGCCTGATCGACCCGTGATATCGAACTTATTCAGCATTTCCGTCGGCCCTCAACGCATGTTGGGACCGACGCATACAATCTCAAGCTGCCTTGCGCACTTCTGCGACAATTTTCTCTGCTGCATCGCCCAGATCATTGGCCGACACGATTGGCAGGCCGCTATTGGCAAGGATGTCCTTGCCCTGCTGCACATTGGTGCCTTCAAGGCGGACAACGAGTGGCACGGACAGGTTCACTTCCTTTGCCGCAGCAACGATACCGTCAGCGATGATGTCGCATTTCATGATGCCACCGAAAATGTTGACCAATATGCCCTTTACGGCAGGGTCCTTCAGGATGATCTTGAACGCAGCGGTCACCTTTTCCTTTGATGCGCCGCCACCAACGTCCAAGAAGTTGGCAGGGAATTCGCCGTTTAGTTTAATTATGTCCATCGTCGCCATCGCAAGGCCAGCGCCATTGACCATGCAGCCGATGTTGCCATCCAATTTGATGTACGCAAGGTCATATTCCGACGCTTCAACTTCGGCAGGGTCTTCCTCGGTCAGGTCGCGCAATTCGGCGAGGTCTTTGTGCCGGAACATGGCATTGCCGTCGAATGCGACCTTGGCGTCAAGCACCAACAACTCGTCGCGATTCTTGCCTTCGCATACGGCAAGCGGGTTAATTTCGATCTGCTCGGCATCAGTGCCGATGAAAGCGCCGTAAAGCCCAGCAAGCACTGTCTGCGCCTGCTTGGCAAGATCGCCCGTCAGGCCAAGCGCCTTTGCAACACTGCGGCCATGGTGCGGTTGGAGGCCCGTGGCTGGATCAATGATGATCGTGTGGATTTTCTCGGGGCTGTCATGCGCCACGTCTTCGATGTTCATGCCGCCTTCAGTTGACGCCACAACCGCAATACGGCTGGTCGCACGGTCAACGAGCAAGGCGAGGTAGAATTCCTGCTTAATATCGGCGCCGTCGGTGATGTACAGACGGTTGACTTGCTTGCCTTCTGGACCAGTCTGGATCGTTACCAGCGTGTTGCCCAACATGTCCTTGGCATGGGCCTCAACCTCATCCAGATTAAACGCCAGACGCACGCCGCCTTTTGCATCTGGACCCAGTTCCTTGAACTTGCCCTTGCCGCGTCCACCGGCATGAATTTGGGATTTCACCACATATAAGGGACCAGGCAATTGCTTAGCGGCGGCAGCCGCCTCTTCTACGCTCAATGCTGCGATACCGGCAGGGCAGGCCACACCGAATTTTGCGAGCAGTTCTTTGGCCTGATATTCATGGATATTCATGGGAGATTACGTCCTCGGGAAAAGAGAGTTTCGGCGGTTGCTTAAGCACAGACGCGCATTGAATGGAAGGGCTTGCGCCATGTTTTTTGGTTCATGCAGGGACGCGGATGGCGCAGAAAAATACGTTCCAGTGTTGCGACCTCCTCGCCTCTACGTGCACAGATTCAAGGCAGTAAATTGAGCGCAACCAACTCGGCGCGGAGTGATGCTGCATCGATAAAATGATGTGCGGCGAAACCGTTGTTTCGGGCACTCACCACATTGTCGTGATTGTCATCAATGAAAATTGCCTCACCCGGCTTAAGCCCGAACCTATCCAAGGCAAGCGCGTAGATGGCAGGGTCAGGCTTCACCAATTTTTCGGCTCCCGACACAATTATGTCCTGAAAGCGGTTGAATACCGGCTGGGTAGGGCGAAACATATCCCAAAATTCTGAGCCGAAATTGGTGATCGCAAACAACGGCACGCCGCTTTCGGCGAGTTCCTGGACAAGCTCCAACGACCCTGTGACGGGCCCTGGAATGGTCTCATTGAAACGGGCGGCGTAGGCCGCAATCAACGTGGCATATTCTGGAAATTCAGCAATCCGTTCGGCAACTATATCGTCCAAAGCACGACCTGCGTCATGTTGAAAATGCCATTCGCGCGTCACGACATGGGTGACGAAAAATTCCAACTCATCTTTGTCTGCGATCAGCTTGGCAAAAAGATAGCGCAGGTCCCATTCGAACAGGACCTTGCCCACATCAAACACGACGGTGGTAATATGGGTCATATAACGTCCTCGCAGGTGATATCGAAATGGCGCAAAAAAACCGCCCGCGAATTAGATTCGGAGCGGCATTTTGTGAGAGCCATCTGCCTGCGATGCGCAGGCAGGGTCAAATTAACCCTGGCGCGCCTTAAAGCGTGGTTGGGTCTTGTTGATGACATACGTGCGGCCACGGCGGCGAATCACGCGGTTATCGCGATGGCGGCCCTTGAGCGACTTCAGAGAATTAACGACTTTCATCGGATTTGCCAGTCTAATAAATGCAAGAAGCTTGAATTGAAGGGAAAGCGCTTATGGATCGGGCAGCGGAAAGTCAAGCGCGATTGGCCCTATTTGCGGATTAAGCCCCTATAGATTGTTGGATGTGGTAAGGGAAAGCCTTAAGGATGTATCTATGATGAAAAATGCCCAGCTCTTGCCGCTTCTCGCGTTTGCCCTCCTGACCGCTTGTGTCGTGCCAACTGGCCCGGTTGAGGTTACGCGCTTCAATCGCGCCGCAGAAGGCGTACCGTATGGAGCCGGCAGCTTCGCTGTCGCACTTGTTGCCGAATCGGCATCGGACAGCACGCTTTCTGGGTCGCCTTATCTTGCGGCCGTCGCGCGCGAAATGCAGCGGATTGGCTATCGCGACATAGGAGGCAATGCGGACGTGGTCGCAGAGATCCGTTTCGGCGCCACGATGATTCGTACCGATCGACGCGCGCCTATATCGGTTGGCGTCGGCGGCTCCACGGGCAGCTATGGCTCCGGCCTAGGCATTGGCCTTGGGATTAATTTGAGCGGCGGTTTGGCAGCTCAGTTGCAGACAACATTGGCCGTTCGCATCGTCCGGCGCAGCGACCGGGTGGTGATTTGGGAAGGCACGGCGGTGCAATTGACAAAGGCTGGCTCACCCGCCGCCCAACCCGGTATCGCCGCGTCCAAATTGGCCGAAGCGTTGTTTAAAGACTTCCCCGGTGTGTCCGGTGAGACTATCCGCGTGCCATGACTTCATTGCGAGAGCGAACCAAAAATGCCGATTACTGACATCAACGCCGCCTTCGACAGCGGCAATATCATCGTCCATGCAAAGCAGGGCAATGTGGCGACCCTTGGCATCCGCACGGACAAGGATTCGGAATTTGCACAATGGTTTCACTTTCGCGTGGCGTGCACCTCCGGCGAGGAGCTGGAATTGCGGATTACAGGCCTTGAGAGCAGCGCCTATCCCGGCGGCTGGCCCAATTACCGCGCTTGCGTCTCCGAAGACCGCGATTATTGGGGGCGCGCTGATACCAGCTACGATAATGCGGCGGACGGCGGCACGATGACCATCCGCTACACCCCCGCAAGCGATCTTGCATGGTTTGCTTATTTCGCCCCTTACAGCATGGAACGGCACCATGATCTGGTTGCTGAGACGGCATCGCTTGAAGGCGTGACCTATCGCTGCCTTGGCCATAGCCTTGAAGGGCAACCGATTGATTGCCTTGAAATGGGCAATGGCGAAACGCAGGTCTGGCTGTATGCGCGCCAGCATCCCGGCGAGACTCAGGCCGAATATTGGATTGAAGGCGCGATTGATATGCTGACGGACCTCAGCGATCCGCATACGCGCGTGCTGCTGGAAAAATGCCGCTTCCACATTGTGCCTAATTGCAACCCCGATGGAAGCCGCCGTGGGCATTTGCGGACCAATTATCTGGGCGTCAACCTGAACCGCGAATGGGCCGAACCATCGGCAGAACGCAGCCCCGAAGTGCTTGGCATCCGCAACGCAATGGATGAAAAAGGCGTGCATTGGGCCATTGATATTCATGGCGACGAGGCCATTCCTGCCTCCTTTATGGCTGGTTTTGAAGGCATCCCTTTGTGGACCGATGATCAGGGTGAGCGTTATAATGCCTTCATCAAACGTCTTTCCGCGCGGACGCCCGATTTCCAGACCGCGTTGGGTTATACCAAGGCTGGTCCCGGCAGGGCGAACCTGAGCATGTCCACCAACCAATTGGCCGAGCGGTTCGGACCTTCGCACAATTGCGTGTCCATGACGCTTGAAATGCCCTATAAGGATACCGTTAATGGCAACGACGCCGAACAAGGCTGGTCCCCCGAACGGTGCCGCTTGCTCGCCCGCGAATGCCTCGCGACACTAGCTGAGATGGTGTGAACGGCGACACGCGGATTATTGAGGATGATCTAACAGGCGTTTCATGACCTTGGCGATTTAGCTAACTTGCGTTAGGGCGCGGTCAAACAAATTCGGAATCACGCATGCCCAAACTCATCCTCATCCGTCACGGACAATCGCAGTGGAACCTCGAAAACCGCTTTACGGGTTGGTGGGACGTGGACGTTACCGAAAAAGGCGCAGCCGAGGCATGGGCGGCAGGCGCGTTGATGAAGGCCAAAGGCATCGCGCCGGACGCGGCGTTTACCAGCGTACAAACGCGCGCGATCAAAACGCTCAATCTGGCTCTTGAGGCCATGGGGAGCTTGTGGGTTCCGGTCACCAAAAACTGGCAATTGAATGAACGGCATTATGGCGGGCTTACAGGGCTGGACAAGGCAGCGACGGCGGCGAAGCATGGTGACGATCAGGTGAAGATATGGCGCCGCAGCTTTGATATCCCGCCACCGCCGCTTGATGCTGGATCGCCTTATGATCTATCTTCTGATCCGCGCTACGTGGGCATAGATATACCCGCTTCAGAGAGCCTGAAAGACACCATCAACCGCGTTTTGCCTTATTGGGACAGCGCGATAGTGCCGGATTTACAGGCCGGGAAAACCGTTTTGATTTCGGCGCACGGCAACAGCTTGCGCGCGCTGGTCAAGCATTTGTCCGGCATTTCGGATGCCGACATAAGCTGCCTCGAAATCCCTACGGGGCAACCCATCGTGTATGAATTGGACGACAATTTGAACGGCGACTATTACTATCTTTCCGAGCGCTAATTGCGCCCGGCCTGCGCACCTTAGCACTTTGGCGACGAATCCGTCGGTGCTGGATTGCGCCTTTTGCGCCGCAAGGCTAAGGCCCTTAGTATCGAAGGTGTCGGGGGAGTGACAGATGACCGAAGCAGCGCCGCTTATTGGCATTATCATGGGAAGCCGTTCGGATTGGGAAACCATGCGTGAGGCTTCAGCGACACTGGCCACGCTCCAAATCCCACATGAATGCAAAGTGGTGTCTGCGCATCGCACGCCCGAACGCTTGTATGATTATGCAAAAGGCGCGGTTGGGCGTGGCTTGAAATGCATCATTGCTGGCGCAGGTGGCGCGGCACATTTGCCCGGCATGGCGGCATCCATGACGCGTCTGCCAGTGCTTGGCGTGCCCGTGCAGTCCAAGGCGCTGGACGGGATGGACAGCCTTTTGTCCATCGTCCAGATGCCCGCCGGAATTCCAGTGGGAACCTTGGCGATTGGCAAGGCGGGCGCAACAAACGCGGCCTTGCTGGCTGCGGCAATGCTGGCGAATGAGGATGCGGCGCTTGCCCAACGGCTTGATGCATGGCGCGCAGCACAAACGGCGTCGGTCGCCGAAACGCCCGAATAAGTTTGCGTGATGGCTGCGTTACCCCCCGGTTCAACTATTGGAATATTAGGCGGCGGTCAGCTGGGTCGTATGCTTGCGGTCGCAGCTGCGCAATTGGGCTATCGCTGCCATGTTTACGCCCCACCGGGCGATAATGTCGCGTGCGATGTGGGCGCTGCATATACTATCGCCGAATATGATGATTTGGCCGCACTGAAGGCATTTGCCAACGCGTGCGATGTTGTAACCTTCGAATTTGAAAATGTGCCCGTGCCGCCGCTTGAAACGATCGCTGGCCTTGTTCCGGTTTACCCACCGCTCAAAGCATTGGAAGTAGCGCAGGATAGGGCTGCGGAAAAAAACTTCGTGCGCGCGCTTGGCGGCAAGACCGCTGAATTTGTTGTGGCGGAGGACGAGAGTGCATTGCCCGTGGCGATTGATGCAGTTGGCATGCCTTGCATTCTGAAAACCATCCGCTTTGGTTATGACGGCAAGGGACAGGCGCGGATTACGGCGCGGAGCGACATTGCCGGCGTGTGGGAACGGACGGGTGCCCAGCCCGTCATTGCCGAGGCGACGGTGGCGTTTGATGCGGAATACTCGGTGATATTGGTGCGCGGCCAAGATGGCGAAATCCGTTTTTGGGAAAGCCCGCGCAATCTGCATGTCGGTGGCATCCTTGCGACATCGACGCTGCCATCTGGCACTTTGGTTGAAAGCCAGCAGCAAGACGCGCGCGCGCTGGCTACAGCGGTCGCATCAGCGCTAGACTATGTCGGCGTGTTAACCGCCGAATTCTTTGCCGGCGCGCAAGGCCCAGTGTTCAACGAAATCGCACCCCGCGTGCACAATAGCGGGCATTGGACCATCGAAGGTGCGGCAACCAGTCAGTTTGAAAACCACATTCGCGCCATTTGCGGCTTGCCGCTTGGCGCGACGGACACGGTTGCTGAACGGCTGGAAATGGAAAACCTGATTGGCGACGATGGCGACCGATTTGAGCAGATTTTATCTGATCCTGCGGCAAGCCTGCATCTGTATGGCAAGGCTGAAGCACGGCCGGGGCGAAAAATAGGCCACGTCACCCGCTTGTATCGGTAAGAAAAAGTCTGCAAGACGGGCGCATGAACCATCCCGAAATCGTTCTTGTCCTCGCCCGCGCCGTTAATGGGACAATCGGGATGGATGGCGGCATGCCATGGCACATTCCCGCTGATCTGCGCCATTTCAAACAGGTCACCAAAGGACGGCCAATGATCATGGGTCGCAAGACCTTTGACAGCCTGCCTGGCTTGCTCGACGGACGCCGCCACATCGTGCTCACCCGCGACACAGCTTGGGAGGAAGAGGGCGCCGAGGTTGTCCATTCGGTTGAGGATGCGTTAAAGCGCGCCAATGGGCCACAGGTGTGCATCATCGGCGGGGCGGAGATTTACGAATTGTTTCTGCCGCTTGCTGACCGCATCGAACTCACCGAAATCGATGCCAATCCCGAAGGCGATGCATCAGTGCCCGCCTTTGACATGTCCATATGGGAAGAAATCGAGCGCGCGGGACACGAAGCCGAAGGCGGCGCTCCGGCCTTCGATTTTGTAACGCTGGTGCGGCGGGAAGCTGCCTAAATATCAACGTGCAGGGGGGATATATGCGTAAAAGATTTTGGATGCCGGCGACATTGATTGCGGCTGCCGCTGTGGGATTCTTTGGGTTCCTGCCAGGCTATGTCGAAGGATCGATGAATCAGGTCGACGGCAAAGCGTTGATTGCGGTCAGTGACGAAGCCAAGGCTCTGCACAAGACGTTGAACATCGTGGACCTGCACAGCGACACGTTGATGTGGGACCGCAACCTCAATGACCGTGTGTCACGCGGCCATGTGGATTTGCCGCGCTTGCAAGATGGCAATGTTGCGTTGCAGTTATTTTCGTCCGTTACGAAGACGCCAAAGAACCAGAATTATGACGGCAATGGCGCTGATAGCGACAACATCACCTTGCTCACCTTTGCGCAGTTGCAGCCTGTGAAGACATGGCATTCTTTGGTCGAACGGTCATTATATCATGCAAAGAAACGTAGCGATGCCGCTGCGGGTTCGAACGGCGCGTTGGCAGCGGTGGATTCAGCCGCCGACCTGGACAAATTAAGTGCCGCACGGCAAACAACTCTGCGTCCGGTCGGCGCGATGCTCACGATCGAAGGCCTCCAGAATCTGGAAGGTAAAGCGTCCAATCTTGACCGCCTTTATGATGCCGGCTTCCGTATGGCCGGACTTACCCATTTCTTTGACAATGAACTGGCGGGTTCGATGCATGGCCTGAAAAAAGGCGGATTGACCCCTTTTGGTCGCGACATTGTCCGGAAAATGGAGGCGAAGGGTATGATTGTCGATATTGCCCATCTTAGCCATACCGGTGTTGCTGAAGTGTTGGCGATGGCCACGCGGCCAGTGGTTTCCAGCCATGGCGGCGTGCAGGCGACATGTAAGGTCAATCGCAATCTGACTGACGACGAAGTACGCGGCGTCGCCAAAACCGGCGGTGTTATAGGCATTGGCTATTGGGATGGCGCAATCTGTTCAACCGATCCACGCGCTGCCGCCAAAGCGATGAAGCATGTTCGCGATCTTGTCGGCATTCAGCATGTGGCCTTGGGGTCGGACTATGACGGCGCAACCACAGTGCGTTTCGACACGTCGCAATTGGTTCAAGTGACGCAAGCATTGACGGACGAAGGCTTCGCGGCGCAAGAAATCCGAGCCGTCATGGGTGAAAATGCCCTGCGCGTCATTCGTGCAGGGTTGGTGCCGATGCCAAAGGCTTCCGCAGCAAAATGACCATTCCACGCCTTTCTGCCAAAGACCGCATGCCTGACGCTTTGCGCAGCGGAGTCGTGGCCTTGGGCAATTTTGATGGCTTCCATTTGGGGCACCAAGCAGTGGCCGGTGAAGCCATAGCGCAGGCCAAGGCCGCTGGTCGCCCGGCGATTATCGCCACATTTGATCCGCATCCCGTGCGCTTCTTTGCGCCGCAATCACCTTGGTTCCGGCTGACAACACTTGATCAGCGGCAGCGCCTTTTCGAAGTGGCGGGCGCGGATGCGATGTTGGTGTTCAATTTCGATGCGGAACTTGCCGCGACCAGTGCAGACGATTTCATTGTCAAATTGCTGATCGAGCGGCTTGGGTTTTTGGCGGTGGTCACAGGCGAGGACTTTACTTTTGGCAAAGCGCGTGGCGGCAATATTGATGTGCTGCGCGAGATTGGCGCCACACACGGGCTTTCCTCAACTGCGATGGGCCCTGTGGTCGATGACGCAGGTGTCATCTCGTCAAGCCGCGTTCGCACTGCGTTGCAAGACGGCAACTGCGCAACCGCGACCGCATTACTCACGCGGCCTTTTGCCGTTCAAGGCGTTGTCCAGCATGGCGACAAAAACGGCCGACTCTTGGGCTTTCCTACGGCCAATATCGACATGGGCCATTATCTGCGCCCACGTTACGGCATTTATGCGGTGAAGGGGCGGTTGCCCGATGGCCGCGTGTTGAACGGCGCGGCAAACCTTGGCATCCGCCCGACCTTTGACCCACCCAAGGAATTGCTTGAGCCACATTTCTTCGACTTTGCCGAAGATTTATATGGCCAGAATATCGAGATTGAATTCCAGGCCTTCATTCGCGGTGAGGCCAAGTTTGATAGCCTAGACGCGCTGATGGCGCAGATGGCGAAAGATTGTGACGAGGCGCGCGACATTTTGGCGTGACTTTTAATTAGACAGCGCGAACCGACTCTACTTCGCCAGTTTTGCGCTCAAATAGTTGTCTAAAGCGCCAACCTCGCCTAAGCACCCGCACGATATGACCGAACCTGCTGACCCACCTAAACAAGACTATCGCGATAGCGTGTTCTTGCCCAAAACCGATTTTCCGATGAAGGCTGGCCTTCCGCAGAAGGAGCCGGGTATTTTAGCGCGCTGGCAGGCGGCAGATTTCTATGCGGAGCTACGCAACCGCCGCCGTGGGCGCGAGAAATTCATCCTGCATGATGGCCCGCCTTACGCCAATGGCGACATGCATATCGGCCATGCCCTGAACCATATCCTGAAGGACATGGTTGTGCGGACGCAGACTTTGCTTGGCAAAGACGCGCCTTATGTGCCCGGCTGGGATTGCCACGGCTTGCCGATTGAGTGGAAGGTTGAAGAGCAATATCGCAAGAAGAAGCTGAACAAGGACGAAGTGCCCGCTGTTGAATTTCGCGCCGAATGCCGTGCTTATGCCCAGAATTGGGTTGATACGCAGCGCGAACAATTGAAGCGGCTGGGCATCAATGCCGATTGGGACAATCCCTATCTGACCATGGATTTTCAGGCCGAGGCGACGATTGTTGCCGAGCTGCTGAAATTCGCCGAAAGCGGCCAACTCTATCGCGGTGCAAAGCCGGTGATGTGGTCGCCGGTAGAAAAGACCGCTTTGGCCGAGGCTGAGGTGGAATATGAAGATATCGTCTCGACGCAGATCGACGTGGCGTTTGAGATTGTTGAAGCACCCAACGAACCTTCTTTAGTTGGTGCTTTAGCGGTCATCTGGACAACGACCCCTTGGACCATCCCCGTCAATCAGGCTTTGGCTTACGGGCCAGAGGTTGATTACGTCGTTTCTGAGGTGGCTGGCCACCGCTATATCTATGCCCTTGATCTTGAAGCTGCATTCTTGTCCCGACTAGGGGTAGAGACTGTCGATCGTGGCTATGGTCCCCTCAAGACTGGGGGGCTTGTTGATGCCTTCGTCCGCCACCCAATGCATCATCTCGGCGGCTTCTTTGCGAAGCCCCGCCCGATGCTCGCAGGCGACTTCGTCACCACTGACAGCGGTACAGGCCTTGTCCATATGTCGCCGGACCATGGTGAAGATGATTTCGACCTTTGCAAGGCGAATGGCATCGATCCGGTCTTCGCGGTCGAAGGCGACGGCAAATATCGCGCCGACTGGCTCTGGCTAGGCGGTGAAGGCAGCGTCATCAATATTAAGTTCAACGCGCCTGATGGCCCCATCTGCTCCACTTTACGCGAAAGCGGCGGGTTGCTCGCGGCGTCGGCGGATTACAAGCACAGCTACCCGCACAGCTGGCGGTCGAAGGCGAAGGTCATCTACCGCTGCACCCCGCAATGGTTCGTGGCCATGGATAAAGTGACTGTTGGCCCCACACTGCGCGAAAAGGCGGCGGCCGCGATTTCGGACACCCGCTTCATCCCCGAAAAGGGCCGGAACCGCCTGTCGTCGATGGTCGAAGGCCGCCCCGATTGGGTGGTCTCCCGTCAACGCGCATGGGGCGTGCCGATCACCTTATTTGTGAAAAACGGGACCAACCAGTATCTCAACGACCCGGCCGTGAATGCGCGCATCATTGCGGGTGTGCGCGCACAGGGTGTCGATGGCTGGTCCGAGGAACGGGCGCAGGAATATCTTGGGCCTGACTACGCACTCGCAGCTTATGAGCGCGTAACCGACATTCTCGACGTGTGGTTTGATTCGGGCTGCACGCATGCCTTTGTCCTTGAAAGCGGACGTTGGCCTGATCTGCAATGGCCTGCGGACCTGTATCTGGAAGGTAGCGACCAGCATCGTGGCTGGTTCCAGTCTTCCTTACTGCAAAGCTGCGGTACGCGGGGCCGTGCGCCCTACAATGCGGTGCTGACCCATGGCTTCACGATGGATCAAAAGGGCATGAAAATGTCCAAGTCGCTGGGCAACACGATCAACCCGTTGGACCTGATGCGTGACAGCGGTGCGGATATCTTACGGCTTTGGGCGCTGACGGTGGACTTCACTGAGGACCACCGGATCGGCAAGGAAATCCTGCAAGGCGTGTCCGACCAGTATCGCAAATTGCGCAACACCTTCCGCTATCTGCTTGGCGCGCTCGATGGTTTTTCCGATGCCCAAAAGTTAGCAGTTGCCGACATGCCTGAGTTGGAGCGTTATATGCTCCATCTGCTCGCCGACATGGACGTGAAGCTGCGGCAGGCGGTCGATGATTTTGACTTTAACAATTATGTCCGGTTGCTGACCGATTTTGCGAACGAAGATCTGTCGGCCTTCTTCTTCGATATCCGCAAGGACAGCCTCTATTGCGATGCGGCCACTGGTCCCAAGCGCATGGCCTATCGCACGGTGTTGGACATATTGTTCCATGCGCTCGTTCGTTACGCCGCGCCCGTGTTGGTGTTCACAAGCGAAGAAGTTTGGCAGACGCGTTTCGGCGCGGATGTCGACAGTGTACATTTTTCGGATTGGCCGGAGGTTGATGCGGGTTGGATTGATACAAAATTGGCCGAAAACTGGGGTCGCATCAGGGGAGCCCGTATGCTGGCAAACGAGCTGATCGAACCTATGCGACGCAACAAGGAAATTGGCTCAAGTCTGGAAGTTGAATATAGCTATCCGGGTGATGCCGGCGAAATCGACCTCGCCGAAATATTTATCGTGTCTACTGTGCATCTTGGCAGAGAGGAAGGCGCAATTAAAACCGCCAACCATAAATGCGGCCGCTGCTGGCGGCATTTGCCTGAGGTTGTTGATGACGGCGCTTTGTGCGGACGTTGTGTGGATGTTGTTGGTGGGTAAGGCTCATCAAATCGTCCCCATCTATGAGGAGGTGGCAACCCGCAGGGTTGACGGAGGGGGCTGGCGGCTTACACGGGGGGAATGTGCGTATTTACCTCCCCCTCCACCACGCTTCGTATGGCCCCCCTCCCCGTAAAAGGGGAGGATTAAGCATGAATTCCAACTCCAAATTCCGCGTGCAGGGCCTCATGTTCGCAAGCCTTGTGTTCATTGCGGATCAGATCGTGAAATATGCGATGCTTGGGCCGTTGCAACTTCAAAGCCGCGGCGTCATTCACATTATATCGTTCTTTGACTTGCGCTATGCTGAAAACCGCGGCGTTTCGATGAGCTTTTTAACCGCAGACAGTGACGGCGAACGATGGGCGCTGGTGGCATTGACTAGCGTGATTGCGGTCGCTGTTGGCGTTTGGATGTGGCGCGAAAAACTGCGCGGTGATGTGTTTGCCTTGTCGCTGGTACTGGGCGGCGCGCTCGGGAATATCTTAGATCGCGCGCGTTATGGCTATGTCGTAGACTATGCCGACCTGCACTTTGGCGCTTTCCGACCCTTTTACATTTTTAACCTGGCCGATGCCTGCATCAGCATCGGCGTGATGATATTGCTTGCCCGCGCCTTTCTGATAAGCGACAAGGCGGCGGACCGCGGGTCTGTTGTTCAGGAACCCGCAAGCAGCGCCGACATAGTGGAGAAGTCATGAAGCGGATACTTATCTTAGCGGCAGCGTCAGTTGCCATTCTTACGCTTTCCGGCTGCGGAACGACGAGCGTTTATCAACGCGATCGCCCTGATGAATTTGCCGTCACCCGATCAGAACCGATCCAGGTTCCTGCTGAGTTTAATTTGCCCAAGCCGACACCCAACGCCCCGCGTCCGCAGGCTGGCGACACAAAGCAGCAAGTTTTGGACGGCATGTTTGGCGGCAATGTGCCCACGTCACGTCCGCAATCCGGTCAGTAAATGGATATGCATATGAATAAGAAATCTTTGCTTCTTGCCGCTGCAACGCTTGCACTTCCAATGCTTTCCGGCTGCGCATCGGTTGGTAATATGCTTGGTGGCAACAAAACTGCTGCGCCTATTGCAGGCCGCGCAGCACCGCTGGTGGTTCCGCCGGACTTCGCGCTTGAACCAACCGCAGCAACCGTGACGCGTTCAGCCGACGCAAGTCAGGAAAAAACATTAGAGGCTCTATTTGGCGGCATAGCAACGCGCTCAGCGGCTGAACGTTCGATTTCGACGACCTCTGGAACTGCCGAAGCTGGCATCCGCTCATCGGTCGGTGACCCGCAAACCACTACGGTGAACAAGGGCAGCATTACCCGCGACATTATCGCTGCGCCTGAAGGTGACGGCCAGACGGCTCAGGCGATCATTCCAAACTAACGCATTGAGCGCAAAGCGTCTTCAGGCGCAAACGCTCGCTTCTGCCACGCCCGCGCTGTTGTGGCGTAGGGCTTTCAGCACAGTTTCGACAATCTGTGGCGCGTTCAGGCCGGCTTGGTCATATTGCTTCTGCGGCGAATCATGCTCCTGAAACATGTCAGGCAGGCGCATTGTGCGGATCTTGAGGCCCGTATCCATCAGCCCTGCGTCGCTGGCCAGCGTGAGCAAATGTGCCCCGAGGCCGCCGACAGAGGCCTCTTCGACGGTCACGATCACTTCATGTGTAGCAATCAGGTGGCGGATCATTTTTTCATCAAGCGGCTTGGCAAAGCGCAAGTCGGCGACAGTGGTGCCGAGGCCCATGGCATCCAGCGTATCGGCTGCCTTCATCGCTTCGGCTAAACGTGTGCCGAGCGAGAGTATCGCGACTTTTTTCCCTTCACGCATGATCCGGCCTTTGCCGATTTCCAGCTGCTCGGGTACTTCGGGCAGCGCAACCCCGGTCCCGTTACCGCGCGGGTAGCGGAAAGCGATTGGTCCGCTGTCATGCAGGACGGCAGTGTAGGTCATATGCACCAACTCCGCCTCATCCGCCGGCGACATCACGACCATATTCGGCAAAGTCGCCAAATAGGTGATGTCAAACGACCCGGCATGTGTGCTGCCGTCGGCGCCCACCAAGCCAGCGCGGTCAATGGCGAAGCGAACGGGCAGATTCTGAATAGCGACATCATGCACGACTTGGTCATAAGCACGTTGCAGGAAGGTGGAATAGATCGCGCAGAATGGACGCATTCCTTGCGCGGCAAGGCCAGCAGCAAAGGTCACCGCATGCTGTTCGGCGATACCCACATCGAACGAGCGTTCGGGGTGTGCTGCGGAGAATTTGTCGACGCTCGTGCCGCCGGGCATAGCCGCGGTGATGGCGCAAATTTTCGGGTCCGTTTCCGCAAGCTTCGCGAGCGTTGCGCCAAAGACATTCTGATATGGAGGTGGACCGCCGCCGGGGCCCTTTTCTTGCTTGCCCGTAATGACGTCGAATTTGACAACGCCGTGATATTTGTCGTCCGCGGCTTCTGCAGGGGCATAGCCCTTACCCTTTTGCGTAACGACATGGATCAGCACTGGGCCTTCGGCATTGTCGCGGACATTTTCGAGGATTGGAATAAGCTGGTCGAGATTATGGCCATCGATTGGGCCAACATAATAAAAGCCAAGCTCTTCGAACAAAGTGCCGCCCATGGCCATGCCGCGGGCAAATTCCTCAGCCTTTGAAGCTGCGGTGTAAATCCGGCGCGACAGCCTTTTTGCGAGCTTACTGGCAAGGCTGCGTAGGCCAAGATATTCGCTGGAGGATACCAGTCGCGACAAATATGCTGACAGGCCACCCACTGGCGGGGCAATCGACATATCATTATCGTTCAGAATTACGACAAGTCGGTTGCCTGCGGCTTGAGCGTTGTTCATCGCCTCATACGCCATGCCGGCGGACATCGCACCGTCACCGATGACTGCAATCGCCTTGCCGGGCTTTCCAGCAATTTTATTAGCTACGGCAAAACCCAATGCTGCAGAGATCGACGTAGAGCTGTGGGCAGCGCCGAATGGATCATATTCGCTCTCGCTGCGCTTGGTGAAGCCAGATAGGCCGCCGCCGGTGCGCAATGTGCGAATACGGTCGCGCCGACCCGTGAGGATTTTGTGTGGATAGCATTGATGGCCGACATCCCAAATCAGCCGATCATCAGGCGTATTAAAAACATAATGGATTGCGGTCGTGAGTTCGACAACGCCAAGGCCTGCACCCAAATGCCCACCGGTCACGGAGACTGCAGAGATAGTTTCGGCACGCAGTTCATCGGCCAACTGGCGCAGCTGCGACGCGGCAAGATTACGAAGGTCGGAGGGCACTTTAACCGTATCAAGTAACGGCGTGTCAGAGGAATGTGTCATAGAAATATCTTAGCGGCGTTTTATCGGACTGTCGAACAGGTAATTACCGCGCGTTCATCCGCAATCTGCACAAATCCCGCGCACTTCGATGACAGGGCGCACCTCTGCGAACCCGGCCTGTTCTGCCGCAGTGCGCACATGCATCGTCAGCGTGTCGTCATCAATATGAGTGGCGGTGCCGCAACTGTCGCAGATCAGAAAAATGCAGTCGTGCAGGCATCCTGGGTGCGAATTGGCGATATAGGCATTTGCGCTTTCGACCCGGCGGGCAAGGTTCGTCGCCACAAACAGGTCCAATATGCGGTAGACGCTGTTGGGCGCAACGCGTTTCCCGCGCCGTTGTGATACCAGATCAGCGATATCATAGGCCGACGCTGGTTTTTCAAATGTCGCGAGTACGGCAAATATATCCGACCGCATGTCAGTCCATTGTTCGCCTGCCGCAACCAGTGCGCTCTCAGCGGCATGCGCGAGCGACGCGCCTTCATGTTCGTGGTGATGATGTACTGCCATATCGCCTGTGTAAGCTTTGGCATGGGGCTGGTCAATTAGCGGTCGGCTGAGATTGGTTGAAACTTAGCTTTTGGCCCTATGGTTAAGCAAATGGCCCAGACCAAGTAAAATGACGCCGACAACCGTGAACGCAATCTCTACGCCGCCATGTGGCAGCGTTAACGCGCCGCCCATCATGCCGATGCCAAGCGCGCCGACCGTTGCGGGCAGGAATAGTCCGTGATCCTGAAAGCCCTTACCCAGTGCCAGCATCCCAAGAATGATGGCCAGCAACAGCCCAACTTCATGGATAATCGGGTTCAGAAAAAAGCCACTGGCGGACGCAAGAACCGCGAGCAATATCGTGGTTACGATGCAATGAATCAGGCACAGTCCAGCAATGCTGAGGCCAAGCCCGTCCAATCGCCATTTATTCCACGCGTGTGCCATTGCAAAACCCCTACAGTGATTCGCTGCACGTTACAACATTACATCGCTAAATTTGCAGTCAGGATAGCAGTTTTTGCAACCTCCGACGCTTGCGATTGGCGTTAATCCGGCGCATATCGCCGTATATGAATAGCACACGCAACTCTGCCTCTCCAGCCTTGGAAATTGCGATGTCACGGCCCGCCGCGCTGATCACATGGCTCATGTGTGTCGCTGCCCTTGTCTTTGCTATGGTCGTGGTGGGCGGCATTACGCGGCTGACCGAGTCGGGGCTATCCATTACCGAATGGAAGCCAATCACCGGCGCTTTGCCGCCGCTGAACGAGGCAAGCTGGCTATCAGAATTCGAAAAGTATAAGCAGATACCCGAATATACGCAGATTAGCGGCCCAGCGGGCATGACGCTCGCGGAATTTAAATTCATCTATTTCTGGGAATGGATCCACCGCCTGCTTGGCCGCGTCATTGGTTTGGCCTTCGCATTGCCGCTCGCATGGTTTTGGGTAAAGAAAGCCATCCCGGTAGGATATAAGCCGCGTTTGCTGGCGCTTTTGGCGCTTGGTGCGCTTCAGGGTACCATTGGTTGGTGGATGGTATCATCTGGCCTCTCTGCACGGACAGATGTTAGCCACTACAGGCTCGCTTTACATTTGCTGACGGCGCTGACGATACTAGGCGGCTTGGTGTGGACTGCGCTCGATTTGCATGCGCTTGCAAAGGACCCGTTGGCACGGCCAGCCAAGATGACTGGCTATGCCACTATTGTCCTTATCTTTCTGTTTATACAATTATTGTTCGGGGCCTGGGTCGCAGGATTGAATGCTGGTTATGTTGCCAACACTTGGCCGCTGATGAACGACAGATTCTATCCCGAGGGTGTCGACACCACGCAAGGCGCATTCTTTGCCCTCGTCAACGACCCATATCTGACGCATTTCGTCCACCGCTGGTGGGCGTGGGTCGCGGTGGCTGCACTCTTATTATTAGCGCGCCGTGTTAAAAAAGCGGGCGTGCGCAGAGCGTCGGTAGCTATCCATAGCACCTATGGAATCCAAATCATCTTGGGCATTGCCACGGTTATAACCGGCGTCAACATTGTCTTGGCGGTATCGCATCAGGCTGTTGGTGCTTTGGTGGTAGCGTCGGCCGTGTGGGGGGCGCATGTTCTGGGACGCAAGGCGGTCTGGCGCTAAAGGTATTATTATACCCGCCGTAAAACAGGCGCTTTTGCTTGACTGTAAGAGCTTTCATCGCCATTGGCACCGCTTCGCGCGCGGTTTCTTTATGATTCTGCGCTTCTACAAAATTTCGAAAGGTTCGATTAGCGATGAAAACGCTATCCAGAGTTACGAAATCGATCCGTGCACAGGACGTCGAGAAATCGTGGATCCTCATTGACGCAGAAGATTTGGTTGTTGGCCGTGTTGCCAGCCTCATTGCCAATATCCTGCGCGGCAAGACTAAGCCAAGTTACACGCCTCACGTTGATTGCGGTGACCATGTCATTGTCATCAATGCGGACAAGGTGCGGTTCACTGGTAAGAAACTGACCGACAAGGTCTATTATCGCCACACGGGCTACATCGGCGGTATCAAGGGTATCACCGCTGGCAAGGTGCTGGACGGCAAGTTCCCTGAGCGCGTCCTTGAAAAGGCCGTAGAGCGCATGGTTCCACGCGGTCCTTTGGGCCGTGCGCAAATGCGTGCGCTGCATCTGTATAACGGCGCCGAGCATCCACATGCCGGTCAACAGCCAACGACGCTCGACGTCGCTTCCATGAACCGCAAGAACAAGGTGGGTACATAATATGTCCGACACTGCAACTTCGCTCGCTGATCTCGAAACACTGGGCGCCGACGTTCAGGCGCCTGCGCAGATCGCTGCTGTCATCCGTGAACAGGAAATTGACGCGCAAGGCCGCGCTTATGCAACTGGCCGCCGTAAGGACGCCGTTGCCCGCGTATGGCTAAAGCCTGGCACAGGTAAAATCGTCGTCAATGGCCGCGACCAGGAAGTGTATTTTGCACGTCCTTCGCTGCGCCTCGTCATCAACCAACCGTTCGGTGTAACCGAGCGCACGGGCCAGTATGACGTCATCGCAACCGTTAAGGGCGGTGGTCTCTCCGGCCAAGCTGGCGCGGTCAAGCATGGCATCGCACAGGCATTGTCGAAATTCGAACCGTTGCTGCGCAGTGCAGTGAAGGCCGAAGGCTTCCTGACACGCGACAGCCGCGTTGTTGAGCGTAAGAAATACGGCAAGGCCAAGGCGCGTAAGAGCTTTCAGTTCTCGAAGCGTTAAATCGAACAGTCAGTTTTTCCGAACAAAATCAAGGGGTTGCGAGGATTTGCGACCCCTTTTTTGTTGTCTTGCGAACTTACTATCAAAGTACCAGCACCCTTTAAAACCCACGCATTTCCGTCGTTTCTGGTTGGACGTTTTTTTGCTCATTGTTCCTTTTATGAACCGCAACCCTATTAAATTGATTTTGGTTCATTGACCGAAGCGAAATCCTAACACTGCTTGATGATGGTTTGTCGATGCGTAAAACTGCTGGGATACTTGGCGTGTCCTTCTCCACCGTCCAACGAGTTAAGATGGAGAATATGACGTGCTTCGGAGCGATGGATCACTGAGACGCCGTCGCCGCGCAAACTGCTTCCAATGTCGCCTCCCCGACAGTTTCGGGGACAATAGGTATCGTATTTTGCTCGTAAGTTTTCCAAGTATACGACTCAGACTCCCCATTGGGATAATAATTGGTTGAATGAAGAACAGTGCGCGTTCTCTCGGCACAGTCGTATCGATATCGGGCCATTGCCGCGCGCCACTTAAACCTCTTATCGCGAGAGTGATCCGTCTTTGTCCAAACCGTAACTTGACTTCCAGACCGCCGAATCGTGTCTGAATCGTAATAGTGAACTGCCCCAGCGCTGTCAGAGGAGACATAAACCCAGTCAACGGCAAAGGCGGGTGTTGCTGCTAATACGAGCGCTGCTGCTGCTCCCAGTAAATTGATTGGCTTCATTGATCTGCCCCCTTCTGGGTGGTCCAAAATCTATGTTATTTTGGACACGGAAG
>CALGEE010000009.1 GCA_937881525.1 uncultured Sphingomonadales bacterium
GGTTCTGGACTGAAAGCGACAGCACCGGTGATATTCACAAATTCACCGTCGGGCTGGCCGATTGGCTGCAAAGGCAGGGCGTGACCTTTCGCCTTGGTGTGCCGGTGACGGACCTGCAGCTGCGCGACGACGGGGTTTATGTCGAAAGCGGTGACGAGACCCGCTTTGACGGTATCGTCATTTCGGCCGGTGTCGCCAGCCGCAAATTCGCGGCCAAGCTGGGGGATCGTGTGAACATCTATCCGGTCAAAGGCTATTCGATCACCGTCCATCTGACCGACGCGGCCAGTCAGGCGGCGGCGCCAACGACTTCCTTGCTGGATGACAAGGCCAAGATCGTCACGTCCCGTCTGGGTCAGGACCGGCTGCGGATTGCGGGGACGGCGGAATTCAACGGCGAAAACCGCGATATTCTGGAACGCCGTGTGCGCCCCTTGATCCAATGGTGCGAAACCCATTTTCCAGATGTTTCGACCGAGGCTTGTGTGCCTTGGGCGGGTCTGCGTCCGATGATGCCCAACATGATGCCGCGCGTCGGGCAGGGCCGCAACGACCGCGTGTTTTACAACACCGGCCATGGTCATCTGGGCTGGACGTTGAGCCCCGCGACAGCGGACGCCATTGGCGCAACCATCGCCGCGCGTTTCAAAAGCAACAGCAAGCCGCGGTATGATTTGAAATCCGCGTCAATCGTGCCTAACTAACGCCCAAGACAACGCAGGGGACGCACCAATGCCGATGGATCAATTTCTGGCCGAGTTTTTCGGCCAGAACATACTTTATCTTTTGCTGGCGGTGTTCATCGTCGTTTGCGTCATGGCGGGTGTGCGCATCGTGCCGCAATCGGAAAAGTTCGTGGTGGAACGCCTTGGCCGCCTGCAATCGGTGCTTGGCCCCGGTATTAATTTCATCGTGCCGTTTTTGGATCGCGTCCGCCATCAGGTGTCGATCCTCGAACGGCAATTGCCGCCGATGACGCAGGATGCGATCACTTCTGACAACGTGCTGGTGCAGGTCGAAACATCGGTGTTTTACCGCATCATCGAACCGGAAAAGACGGTTTATCGCATTCGTGACGTCGATGCTGCGATCTCGACCACCGTCGCGGGCATCGTCCGGTCCGAGATTGGCCGGATGGAGCTTGATCAGGTGCAGGCCAATCGCAGCCGGTTGATCGAAGCGGTGCGCGAACAGGTATCCCAGCAAGTCGATGATTGGGGGATCGAGGTGACGCGCGCCGAAATCCTTGACGTCAATCTGGATCAGGCGACCCGCGCCGCGATGTTGCAGCAGTTGAATGCCGAACGCGCCCGCCGTGCCCAAGTGACCGAGGCCGAGGGCAAAAAACGGTCTGTTGAATTGCAGGCCGACGCCGATCTTTACGCCGCCGAACAGGAAGCCAAGGCGCGCCGCGTGTTGGCCGATGCCGAAGCCTATGCCACGCAGGTCGTGGCCGGTGCGATTGCCGAAAACGGGCTGGAAGCGGCGCAATACCAAGTCGCGCTGAAACAGGTCGAGGCGATATCAAAAATGGGTGCAGGCCAAGGCAACCAGACCGTCGTGCTGCCCGCCAATGCGTTGGATGCTTTTGCCGATGCGTTCAAAATGTTGAAAGGGCGCTGATATGGTATTGTGGGCAGAATGGTGGGTCTGGATGTCCGGCGCGCTGATCTTGGCGACGTTGGAGGTCTTGATCCCCGGCTATATCTTTCTGGGATTCGCCATCGGTGCCGGATTGCTGGGACTGCTGATCCTGTTCGGGATCAACGCGACCGGTCTGGCGCTGACCTTGGTGATCTTCGCGGTTCTGTCTTTGCTGTCCTATCTGGCGATGCGCCGGTTTTTCCGGCTGCGCAAAGGGCAGGTCAAGGTCTGGGAAACAGATATCAACGATTAGGTACCATGGCCTGCGGAGATGACAGTTCGCGCAGGATATTTTCAGCGGCGGCTTTTGGGTTGGCTGCCTGCCAGATCGGCCGTCCGACGACGACATGATCCGCGCCGTTCGCCATCGCCTGTGCCGGCGTCATGACACGTTTCTGGTCGCCCAGATCTGCACCGACAGGCCGTACGCCGGGGGTGACAATCAGCTTGCCTGCCGATTCCGGCAGGGCGCGGATCAAGGCCGCCTCGTGTGGTGACGCGATCACGCCATCGGCCCCCGCCATCAGCGCCAGCCCCGCACGTTCCTGCACCAGATCGGTGATATTGCCCGCCTTGATGCAGCACGCATCCATATCGTTGCGGTCCAGTGACGTCAGGATCGTCACGGCAAGGATCTTCATATCCGACCCCGCCGCCCCTTGCCGCGCCGCGCGCACCACATGCGGGTCGCCATGCACAGTCAGAAAATCCAGATCAAAGGCCGCGATCCCGCGCACCGCCGCCTCGACCGTGGCGCTGATGTCGAACAGTTTCATATCCAGAAAGATGCGCTTGCCCTGATCCTGTTTCAGCTCGTTGGCCAGCGCCAGACCACCGCCTGTCAGCATCCCCAGACCGATCTTGTAGAAACTGACGCTGTCGCCAAGCGCCGCTGCGAGTTCCAGACCGGCCACGACATTGGGCACATCCATCGCAACAATCAGGCGGTCATCGGGCATCTTGGCTATCCTTGTCTGTTTGTTGCGGTCTAGCCTGCGCGCTGGTCTTGCGCAATCAATCCTGCCCACCCATTTACCGAATGAGGCCCAATTGGGCATGTGCCGCAAAGCCGGGCATGCCTGCCACCGGGCGCTTAACAAAGGAGAAAAGACATGAACTTGGACAAGTTCACAGAACGGTCGCGCGGTTTTATCCAATCCGCCCAGACGATCGCCATGCGCGAAAGCCATCAGCGGCTTGCGCCCGAACACCTGCTGAAAGCCTTGCTGGACGATGAGGAAGGGCTTGCCGCCAACCTGATCACCCGCGCTGGTGGCAGCTCTGCCGATGTGCTGGGCGCCATCAACGCGACCTTGGCCAAGATGCCCAAGGTGACGGGCGATGCTGCGCAGGTCTATCTGGACAATCTCACAGCCAAGGTGGTGGACGAGGCAGAAAAGATTGCCAAAAAGGCAGGCGACAGTTTCGTCCCTGTTGAACGCTTGCTGACTGCGCTGGCATTGGTAAAATCCAAGGCCAAAGATGCGCTGGATGCCGGTGGCGTCACCGCGCAGGCGCTGAACGCCGCGATCAATGATATCCGCAAAGGCCGCACCGCCGACAGCGCCAGCGCCGAAGACAGTTTTGACGCGCTGAAAAAATATGCCCGCGACCTGACCGAAGCCGCCGAGCAAGGCAAGATCGACCCGATCATCGGGCGGGACGAGGAAATCCGCCGCGCGATGCAGGTCCTGTCGCGCCGGACCAAGAACAACCCTGTGCTGATCGGGGAACCCGGTGTCGGGAAAACCGCCATCGCGGAAGGTCTCGCGCTGCGCATCGTCAATGGCGATGTGCCTGAATCGCTGCGCCACAAGAAACTGATGGCGCTGGATATGGGCGCGCTGATCGCCGGTGCGAAATATCGGGGTGAATTCGAGGAACGGCTGAAAGCTGTCCTGAAAGAAATCGAATCCGCCGCCGGTGAAATCATCCTGTTCATCGACGAGATGCACACGCTGGTCGGCGCAGGTAAGGCTGACGGCGCGATGGATGCCGCCAACCTGATCAAACCGGCGCTGGCCCGGGGCGAATTGCATTGCATCGGTGCCACCACTTTAGCCGAATACCGCAAATATGTGGAAAAGGACGCAGCCCTTGCCCGCCGGTTCCAGCCTTTGCTGGTTGAAGAACCGACCGTCGTCGACACGATCAGCATCCTGCGCGGGATCAAGGAAAAATATGAATTGCACCACGGCGTGCGCATTTCGGATAGCGCGCTGGTCGCCGCCGCCACCCTGTCCCACCGCTATATCACCGACCGTTTCCTGCCGGACAAGGCTATCGACCTGATGGACGAGGCCGCCAGCCGGTTGCGCATGGAAGTGGACAGTAAGCCCGAAGAACTCGACGCGCTGGACCGCCAGATCCTGCAATTGCAGATCGAGGCCGAGGCGTTGAAGAAAGAAGACGACAAGGCCTCCAAGGACCGGCTGGACAAGCTGGAAAAGGAACTGGCCGATGTGCAGGACCGCGCGTCGGAAATGACCGCGAAATGGCAGACCGAGCGTGACAAGCTGGAGGATACCCGTGGCGTCAAGGAACGGCTGGACCGTGCGCGCGCCGATCTGGATATCGCCAAGCGCGAAGGCAATCTGGCAAAAGCGGGCGAGCTGTCTTACGGCGTGATCCCGCAGCTGGAACGGCAACTGGCCGAGGTCGAGGCGAATGACGACCTGATGGTCGAAGAGGCCGTGCGCCCCGAACAGATCGCCGAAGTCGTCGAACGCTGGACCGGTATCCCGATGTCCAAGATGCTGGAAGGCGAACGTGACAAGCTGTTGCGCATGGAAGACGAGTTGGGCAAGCGCGTCATCGGCCAGAAATCGGCGGTGCGGGCCGTGGCGAATGCCGTGCGCCGTGCGCGCGCGGGCTTGAACGATGAAAACCGCCCGCTGGGGTCGTTCCTGTTCCTTGGGCCAACCGGCGTGGGCAAGACCGAACTGACCAAGGCTGTCGCCGAATACCTGTTCGACGATGACAGTGCCATGGTGCGGATCGATATGTCCGAATTCATGGAAAAACACGCCGTGTCGCGGCTGATCGGCGCGCCTCCGGGCTATGTCGGCTATGACGAAGGCGGCGTGTTGACCGAGGCCGTCCGCCGCCGTCCCTATCAGGTGATCCTGTTTGACGAGGTTGAAAAGGCGCATCCCGATGTGTTCAACGTTCTGCTGCAGGTGCTGGATGACGGGGTGCTGACCGACGGGCAGGGACGGCATGTCGATTTCAAGCAGACGCTGATCATCCTGACATCGAACCTTGGCGCGCAGGCGCTAAGCCAGTTGCCCGACGGGGTGGATGCCAGTGCTGCCAAACGTGATGTGATGGACGCTGTGCGCGCCCATTTCCGGCCCGAATTCCTGAACCGGCTGGATGAGACGATCATCTTTGACCGACTGGCGCGCGACGACATGGCGGGGATCGTCACGATCCAGCTTGGTCTGCTGGCCAAACGTCTGGCGGGGCGCAACATCCGCCTTGATCTGGATGCTGCTGCGCTGCGTTGGCTGGCCGACGAAGGCTATGATCCGGTGTTCGGTGCGCGCCCGCTGAAACGGGTGATCCAGCGCGCCTTGCAGGACCAGCTGGCGGAAATGATCCTTGGCGGTGATGTTTTGGAAGGCGCCGTGATCAAGGTCACGGCCGGAGTGGACGGATTGATCGTCGGCGACCGTGTCGCCACCAGCAGCCGGATCGCACCGCCAAACCTGCCGTTGCATTAAGGCAAAGCCTTTCGCATCTTCCGAGCCGAAATATCCCCGCCGGAGGCTTCAGCGCCATCAACGCCCGCATCCGGCAGCGTCTGAAAACAAAAAAGCCCCGGTCACTGACCGGGGCTTTGTCTTGTCCAAGGGGACAGGTCTTACATCGGTGGCAGGATCACCGCGTCGATGACGTGGATCACGCCGTTCGATGCTTCGATATCTGCGGTCACGACATTCGCGCCATTGACGGTCACGCCATCCGTGGTGCCGATGGTGATGTCCGCGCCGTTCACGGTTGTTGCGGTCATGCCATCCGACAGGTCGGTCGACATCACTTTGCCTGCGACAACATGATAGGTCAGGATTGCGGCCAGTGCTTCCGGATCGGCCAACAGACCTTCGACAGTGCCTGCGGGCAGGGCGGCAAAGGCTTCGTCAGTGGGGGCGAATACGGTGAACGGGCCTTCGCTCTTCAGCGTATCAACCAGACCTGCGGCTTCGACAGCGGCGACCAGCGTGGTGAATGTACCGGCTTCGACGGCCGTGTCCACGATGTCCTTGGAATGTCCGGCAGCGAAGGCGACCGACGACAAGGCGGTGGTGGTGGCGATTGCGACAAAAGTTCTACGTAGCATGATATCTTCCTTTAGTTGGAAATGCCTTTTCGCTGGCATCGTGCTTTTTACGCAGTGGTTTACGGCTGGATCAGCGGGGATTCCCGCCTGTGCCGCTTGACGGAATGCGCGCGCGGGCTAAGCCGCGCCCATCGATGATTTCAAATCAACCTCCTGTGAAAAGTCGTGAAAATTCCGTGCAAAACTGGAACATTTCAAGGCTTGGCAGCATCGTGAGAAACAAATTCATCTTTCTGTCGTATAGACTGACAACGTACCTGAATCGGAGACAGAAAATGGCTTATCGCTGGAAGAACACGCTGACCCACGCAGACATCACACCAAAAGCGGCATATCTTAACCGGCGCCAGATCCTTGCGGGCACTGCAGGGCTGGGTGCGATCGGTCTGGTGCCACGCGGGGCCGATGCGCAGACAGGGCTGGCGCCCAACACGCTCGAGGAAATCCGCAGTTACAACAATTTCTATGAATTCGGCACCGGCAAGGGTGACCCTGCCGCGAACGCGCATCAGCTTGTCACATCGCCTTGGTCGATCAAGGTCGATGGCATGGTGGACCGCCCCGGTGATTACGCGCTGGGCGATCTGTTAGCGGGCCTGACGGTCGAGGATCGCATCTACCGGTTCCGCTGTGTCGAGGCGTGGTCGATGGTCATCCCTTGGAACGGGATCGAACTGGCCGATATCTTGAACAAGGTCGGTGTGCAGTCGGGCGCGCGCTATGTCGCCTTTGAAACCGTGGTCCAGCCCGAAAACATGATCGGCGTGCAGCGCCGTGTGCTTGATTTCCCCTATATCGAAGGCCTGCGTCTGGACGAGGCGATGCATCCGCTGACCATCATGGCGACCGGTATTTACGGCGAACCCATTGCCAACCAGAACGGCGCGCCGATCCGGCTGGTGGTGCCATGGAAATACGGGTTCAAGTCGATAAAGTCGATCGTGCGGATCACACTGACAGATCAGGAACCGCCGATCAGCTGGAATATCGCGAATGCCCGCGAATACGGGTTCTATAGTAACGTGAACCCAAACGTCGATCATCCCCGCTGGAGCCAGGCCACCGAACGGCGCATCGGTGGCGGCTTGTTCGCGGCGCGGCAGGACACATTGATGTTCAACGGCTATCCCGAAGTCGCGCCCTTGTACGAAGGCATGGACCTGTCGGTGTTCATCTGACGCCTGCGAACCGGATAGGACAGCCCATGACTCTCTCTGCAACTATCAACGGCGCGTTGCGCAAATTTCCTGCTTGGCCTCTCTATATAAGCGCGGCTGCCTATACCGCGTGGGAATTCTGGCGCGCGGTGACGCAGCAAGGCCCCTATCTGGTCGAGCCGATCAATGTGCTGGAAAGGACTTATGGGGAAATCGCGCTGATCCTGCTGGTAGCGGGGTTGCTGGTCACGCCACTGCGGCAATGGACCGGGGTGAACCTGATCAAGTTCCGGCGCGCAATCGGGCTGTGTGCCTTCTTCTTTGTGCTGGCGCATTTTCTGGTCTTCGCCGTGCTCGATGTCCAAAGCTTTGGCCGCGTCTGGACCGAAACGGTTAAGCGGCCCTATGTGACGGTTGGGATGCTGGCGTTTGTGTTGTTGATCCCGCTGGCCGTGACATCCAACAATCTGGCGATCCGCAAGATGGGGGCAGCGGCCTGGCGGCAGTTGCACAAGCTGTCCTATGTCGCCGTGATCCTCGGCGCGTTGCACTATCTGTGGCTGTCACGCGGGTTTCAGGTCGAACCGCTGATCTATCTGGTGCTTAGCATCGGTCTGGTCGCGTTGCGCTACAGGCATGTCACCTGGCGCAGGCAGGCAGCATAGGACCGACTCAGATGTCCGCTACGACACCATTCGCGCGACTCGTTATTGAATCGGACCATCAAAGGCGGCGTCAGACGTGGCCACTTGTGGGTAACTCTGAGGATAACCCAAAATCTAGTATGTTCCATTTTCATTCCGCCTAACAAAGTTGCAATCGAACCTAGGGTCGGCGAACGGAAATTGCTCTAACCCCCTCAAAAAGCAGAAAAAATCGGGGCTGTCACAAAAAATGCATCTTTCCCGAAAAAACCCCTTGCGGGCTGGGTGTAGTAACCGTAGAACCCCCCTCACCGGCGGCGCAGAGATGCAGTGTCGGGGCGCTAGACGGGTTGGACGGGTCGGGAACGGTCTGGAAGGTTCGGAAGCGGTAAGAAGAAATTATTGAGGATTAAGGGCGGGCGCGCCGGATTTTAGGGCGCATCTGGTTTCTTTTTGTCTCTACGCTGTTTGAAATTGATATATCTGAAGAGATATGTGGGCGGTTTGGTTCAGTTCGATGGATCAGACGTCTGTATATCAACGCTCTTAGGGTTTTGGCCCGATGATAGAGTGTCAGCTTCACTGTTTGGACGGTTTCTTGTTTTCTTATGAAAACCTGAAGCACGATAAACAGAGAAACGCCATATGGTTTCAGTAAGGCCATATGGTGATGTGCAGAGGTTCGAACGTCAAGGATAGCGCAGCGATGTGCTTTCAACTTGAGAGTTTGATCCTGGCTCAGAACGAACGCTGGCGGCAGGCCTAACACATGCAAGTCGAGCGAGATCTTCGGATCTAGCGGCGGACGGGTGAGTAACGCGTGGGAACGTACCCTTCTCTACGGAATAGCCTCGGGAAACTGAGAGTAATACCGTATACGCCCTTCGGGGGAAAGATTTATCGGAGAAGGATCGGCCCGCGTTGGATTAGGTAGTTGGTGGGGTAATGGCCTACCAAGCCGACGATCCATAGCTGGTTTGAGAGGATGATCAGCCACACTGGGACTGAGACACGGCCCAGACTCCTACGGGAGGCAGCAGTGGGGAATCTTAGACAATGGGCGCAAGCCTGATCTAGCCATGCCGCGTGAGTGATGAAGGCCTTAGGGTCGTAAAGCTCTTTCGCCAGAGATGATAATGACAGTATCTGGTAAAGAAACCCCGGCTAACTCCGTGCCAGCAGCCGCGGTAATACGGAGGGGGTTAGCGTTGTTCGGAATTACTGGGCGTAAAGCGCACGTAGGCGGATTAGTAAGTTAGAGGTGAAATCCCAGGGCTCAACCCTGGAACTGCCTTTAATACTGCTAGTCTTGAGTTCGAGAGAGGTAAGTGGAATTCCGAGTGTAGAGGTGAAATTCGTAGATATTCGGAGGAACACCAGTG
>CALGEE010000010.1 GCA_937881525.1 uncultured Sphingomonadales bacterium
GTCGCACCGATAGGGCACTTTAGGTACAGTCGCAACTTAGATCGGCCACTGACCACGACACTGTATTTACGTTTTACACGCCCTCAGAATGAACTGGACCGGCTTCACCACCAGAGACTAATCTGGCGCGGCGGCGGATGTCTGTAATGTAGACGACGACCTTCACCATGTGGATTATATTGCCACCAGCTTCTTCGATCGGTTGTTTGATGTTTTGCATGACCTTGTGGGTCTGCTCTATGGAGCCGTGGTTTTTGATGTTGTCCGCATCATCAAGGTGTTGCTGGCAATTGGCCGCGCAGCCAGACGATCTTGCCTGATGCTTCGGTTGCGACGGCCTGACTGAGGTCATTGTCGAGGTTTTGTTCCGGATAAGTGTCGGATGTGTTGAACTTACGGATACGGTTATGAGCCATTTTTGGTCCTTAGATGCGGTCTTGTCCGGCAAGCCATAGCTGAAAATCGCGGATTGTGCCTTCGTAGTCGTCTTCTGCTAAAGGGCCTGAAAGCGCGTGAGCTGATCCGAGTGCGATTTGCATGCGTTCCAGCTTTTCCCGGTCTTCTTGATTGACCTCATCCCAAAGTTTAATGCGCGCTGCGATTGTGTCTTGGTCAAGGTCATCGCCATAGGTGGACAGTGTCCATTTCACACGAATTTGGCCTGCATTCAGTGGAAATATACTAAGCGATACAAGCAAACTTGCAGCTTGACTGACAACCTGAGTTGGAAATATAGCAAAAAGTGTGGATCTGAGCCGTTCATCATTGGTCAGATTTGGCGCGCCCATGCCGCGCGACGGGATGGTCTTGGGGTAGTTCGCGGCATAAGATGTAAAACCATCCCCGCCTGCCAGCTTTCGGGCCAGCCCCGTCGGGGTGTATTCATGCAACGTTTCAGGGTGGACTACGGACAGGTGATAGCCTTCCATGAAGTTCTCGACAAGACATTTCCAATTTGTGTTCCAGATTTCCTCGGCAGTGTGGGCGATGTGAAAGGTCTCGCCGTCATAATTGGCCAAAAGGACGTCAAGGGCGGGATGCGAAAACGGTACCGCCGCACTGTCTAAATTCACGTAAATGAACCCCTTCCAAAGCTGCATATTATAGCGGTGCAAACTACAATTCTTGGCGTCAAAGCCTGCATTCTTCATCCGCGCAGCCCGCATCAAGCCGCCGTCCAGATTGTATGTCCAGGCATGATATGAGCATACAAACCGCTTTGTATTTCCGCTGCCTTCGGCCAGTAGCATTCCGCGGTGGCGGCACACATTTGCAAGTATGACTATCTGTTCATCGGCCTGCCGTACGACGATCAACGGCTCGTTAAGCAGCTGAACAGTAAAGAAGTCACCGGCTCTGGGAATTTCGTCGGTACGACCAAGGCAATGCCAGCCGCTGCGCAACACGGTCGCAGCTTCATGATCGAATTGATTTTGAGCTGTATAAAATGTGCCGGGCATGGTCATGGGTCGATCCGCGGGAAGTGCTGCAATCGCTTGCAATTGCGCTGACAAAACCGTCATTGCTAGACCCCTTGTTCAATGCTGGGTTGGAAGGATGTATCCATCCGGCTCATAAGGTATTGTGCGAAATCGAAGTTTGGTCGTTCAAGATGAGATAGGTGGCCAGGTGTTGCGCCATCTGCCGAAAGACCACGATAGACCTTTTCTGTGCAGCCGCGGTCCTCGAGGTTCACATCGTCTAGAAGCGTCTTGAGGTCGGTCAGATTTTGCTGCGCTTCTGCGTCATCTTTATAGTCATCAGACATCCCGCCACCAAAGCGGATTTGTACTTGCCCCGGCCCTTTTGGATGCAGGCTAAGATACCAGAAATATCCAGGCGTAAGGGTGATCAGCAGGCTGGGATAAATCGCAAGCAGGAACGTTGTTCTGCGTTCGTCCCCGTGCAATCGGTCGTTGTTGGAGTGCGCCATCGCGATGCGCAGTGACTCTTCCTTGAGGATGGTGTGATAGTTGAATGCCTTGCGTCCAGGCGGGCATATCATCTCGTCCAGTTTGGAAAGCCCTCCGATGGTGCCTGCGTGACACACTGGCAGGTGGTAGCTTTCCATGAAATTTTCTGCCAACACCTTCCAGTTGGTGTCCCAGAGATGCTCTTCAAAGAAGGTTTCCGTATAGTTTGTCATGTCGTAGCCTGCGACCAGATCTGCCACTTCGCTCAGTTCCTCGGCAACGGGCTGCGCATCGGGGTTCAAGGTGATAAACACCCAACCCAACCAATCTTCGCAGATAATTTTGGGCAGGCTGTAGTTATCTTTGCAGAATGCCTTATTGCCATTCATCGCTGGGGCGCCACGCAGGCTGCCATCAAGATTGTAAGTCCAAGCGTGGTAAGGACATACAATAGTTCTTACGTTGCCGCGCCCATGCAAAAGGGTCGACATACGGTGACGGCAGACGTTTGAATGCGCGCGCAGGGTGCTATCTTTGTTGCGCAAAACGATGATCGGTTGGCCCGCCAGTTCACAGGTCACGTAGTCGCCTGTGTTTGCCAGGGCGCTTGCCCGCCCAACGCAGAACCAAGACCTCTTAAAAACATTTTCCAGTTCCGCAGCATGAAACGTGTCAGACGTGTATACCTCAGGTGGCATTGCGCGCGCTTCTTCAAACGGCACAGAGACATTTGCGCGCAAAGCGTCAATTGGGTTCGACATTGGTTTGGTTATGTTCATTTCTTTGGTACCATTTTCATGCTGAGGCAG
>CALGEE010000011.1 GCA_937881525.1 uncultured Sphingomonadales bacterium
GCCAATGCAGTCCACGTCACATAAGCCCGTCGCGCGATCATTCCCTTCAAAGGAAACGACGAGGTTCGTGGTGAAGTGGCTGGATGCAAGCCAGGCGTCCCACAAAACATCTTTGGTTACATGCGCGATGCCGTCAGTGCCCTCAAAGGTGCCAAAGGGGGGACCAATGTCCCATATGGCATCGGGCCACCATATTGCACGGAAGCGCTCCCAGTCGCGCTTGTCAAAGCCGTGGCAATAGTCGCTAACCAAATCATGCATCGCGAACCGGCTCTCAACGAGGTCTAAACGTTGTTCGATATCAGACGTCTCTTTCATATCAATTCCTTGAGGTAGCGCACATCAGTCAAGATAGGCGGCGAATTTTTCTCGCGCTGCGGCGAGACGGGCTGGCACATGATAGCTCGGGAAAGGCCCTGCGAACGGCTGAACATCTCTCAATATGTCCTTCGCCACACCGATTTTGTGCACCTCGGTAGGTCCATCGACAATCCCCATTTCTGGCACATATTGCCACATATCCATCAACGGCGTTTCGTTCGACATGCCGAGTGAGCCGTGCAGATGCAGTGAGCGATACACGACGTCCTTAAGCACGCCGGGCATGGCGGCTTTGATTGCGCTGATTTCGCGTCTCACTGGGCGGGTATAAGTCTGATCGCGGTCGAGAAGCCATGCTGCATACAGGACATGCAACCTAAATTGCAGAATCTGTGTGTAGCTATCGGCTATTTTTTCTTGCACCATCTGCTTGTCGGCCAGACGCTCGCCTTTGGTAGTGCGACTAACGACGCGTTCTGTCATATATTCCATCGCTTTATTCAACATGCCGACAGTCCGCATTGCGTGATGGATACGGCCGCCTCCAAGGCGCGACTGAGCGACCTTAAAGCCAGCGCCGATTGGACCAAGGTGGTTCGCCTCAGGCACGCGGCAGTTGGTGAAACGAAGATAGCCGTGGACCCCACTGCCGATCTCATCCTTTGGACCAACTGCCGTATTACGTATTATCTCAAGTCCCGGCGTATCATGCGGAACGATTAACATCGTCGATCCCTCATGCACTGGAACGGTTGGGTCGGTGATAACCATGACAATAAGGAACTCAGCAATGCACGCGTGGCTAGCGTACCATTTCTCGCCCTCAATTACCCATTCGCCGGCATTTAGATGCGCCTTGCACGTGAATTCGCCGGGATCAGCCCCAGCCTGTGGTTCGGTCATTGAATAGCAGGAAACAATCTCACCATCGAGAAGTGGCTGGAGATACTTAGCTTTCTGGTCGGGCGTACCAAAACGCGCAAGTATCTCTGCATTACCTGTGTCAGGTGCTTGGGTGCCAAAAACGGTAGGCGCAAAGCGACTGCGGCCCAGGATTTCGTTCATCAGCCCAAGCTTCAGTTGGCCAAGGCCTTTTCCGCCGAGTTCGGGGCCAAGATGGCACGCCCAAAGGCCGCGTTTTTTGACCTCTTCCTTAAGTGGCGCCATGATACGCGCTGCTCGAGACCGCGGGTCGACATGCGCTCCAGGATCGCGAAAAACCAGGTCAAGTGGCTCTATCTCTTCGGCAACAAACTCGCGCATCCATTCCAGTTGCAGTTCAAATTCAGGCTCGTTTGAAAAATCCCATGCCATCGGTAAATATTATCCTTATTTTTTGGATCCAACCATACTCATTGCCCTGCCCTTGAGGCACGTTTGCTACATAGTTCTGCGCCAGACATCTATATAGCCTGCATTTCCCTTATTCCACTCGCGTTATGCTAGATCGGCGCCGCTTTACCCAAAAGTCCGGCCCTCATACTGCACCTTCCCGCGACTTATAAAATTGTCGAATCTTTCTTGCATAGTTACTAGTTAAGAACAAGCAAGAATGGTGGCATCCAGAAGTTTTGATATTTTTTATATTAAATACAGATAAATGCATCATTTATCCTCAGATAACTTGCGCCTTTAACAAAATTTGCTTGTCGATAACAAGCAAGTGAGGCATTCTGAGATTGGAGCGTAAACTGCGCCACCTGCAGGGGGGGGTAGCGAACAAATCATGCGCCCGTTTTTGGAGAGGAATTATCATGATAAATGGTATCAAAATCACGCGGCTGCTTGCAACCGCTGCAATTATTTTATATCCCGCGACATTAGTCAGGGCGCAAGAGACGAACACGGAGACGCAGGCGGAATCGCAGGGGCTTGAAGAAATCACTGTAACCGCCCGTAAGCGCGACGAAAACATGCAGGATGTTCCGGCTTCGGTCAGCGCGCTATCCGCTGGTGAACTGGAAAGGCGCTTTGACTCCGACGTTCGCGACTTTGCAGGCGCTTCACCCAATATTGTTATCGACGACACGCAGCAGGGTCCAGGAGGCGTTGCGGCTATATACATTCGCGGCATCGGCGTCGGGGATGTCGAGAAGTCAGTCGATCCAGCAGTCGGCGTTGTTTTTGATGATATTTATATCGGGCAGAGTTCGGGCAGTTTGCTCAAGGCGATTGATATTGATCGTGTTGAAGTTCTGCGCGGGCCGCAAGGAACGCTGTTCGGACGCAACGCCACCGGCGGCGTAATCAACCTCGCTCGCTCGCGACCAACCTATGATCTTACCGGAAAGGCGCGGGCCACTTATGGTCGGTTTGACACATCGAAGGTCGAGGGCGTTGTCAGCACTGGACTTTCAGATAATGTAGCGGTCAAAGTCAGCGGCGCCTATGAGAAGTCCGACGGCTATATGTATAATAAATTCTTTAAACAACCGGGGCAGCGGTCTGAGTTCTACGCCGTTTCAGGTGCACTCTTGTTCGAGCCGACCGATAATCTCGACATCCAAGTCAGCTACGATCATCAGAAAACTAAGCAGGATCCGCCACAATTGCTTGCGGTTAATAAGCCGACCGACTTGTTCTGTGCGGCATATGCTCAGTGCTCACCAAAGCCCGGCGTACCCACATCTGGGGATCGCTATGTGAGTCTCTCTGACGGACGGCTCGACAAAAATGCGACATTTAAGCTCGATATGGCAGTCGCCAAGGCGACCTATGATGTCGGATCCGATATGCAGCTAGATTATATTCTCGGCTGGCTGAAAACAGACGAAACCATCACGCAGGATTTCGACACCACACCATCTACGCTGTATCACACTGATCGGCCGGCGCGTTGGCGCCAGACCACGAACGAATTACGCCTTACAAAGGGTGGATCAGGCCCAGCAACGTTTGTTCTGGGCGCCTATCTGTGGGATTCGCAATATACGATCAATCTGAAGAACTACATCGGATTTGCAGGACCGCCACTGCTTACCAGTGCACAAGATGTCACTCAAACTAACAAGTCATGGGCCATCTATGGCGAAGGCGACTATGATCTAACGGAAAAGCTTACGCTAACTGTTGGTGCGAGGTACACGAAGGACGAGAAGTCCAGTATCGTTAATGACTTGCCAGTCAAAATCTATGGGACTCTGATTGAAGCGAACCCAATCGCAACGCTTCCTGGAACCATAAAGATGGCGAAGCCCGCGGAGGAAAGCTGGAAAAAGTTCACACCGCGTGTTTCGCTCCGCTACGAACTTTCCGATGATTCTATGGTCTATGGCTTGTGGTCACGCGGCTATCGTGGAGGCGGCTTCAATGGGCGTCCTGCGACCCTTAGTGCTGCAACGATCCCCTATGATCCGGAAACGCTCGACAATTATGAAGTCGGCTTCAAAACCGAATTTGCGGACAACCGAGTTCGACTGAACGGGTCAGCTTTCATAATGAAATATGATGATATGCAGCAGGATCTGGACGTTCCAGCGCCTGGTACATCAACGGGACGCGAGAACCGTACGATCAACGCATCATCAGCTGAGTTCAAGGGTTTTGAACTTGATTTGACAGCACGGCTCTATGATGGCTTCACCCTCAACGGAAATCTTGGCTATCTTGACGCGAAATATAAGGACTTTTTTGGTGACATCTACAGCACAGGTAAACCTGTAGATGCCTCGTTCCTAAAAATCCGTCGCGCACCAAAATGGACATGGAGTGCCGGAGGAACTTATGAAGCTGACATCGGCAACAATGCTTCAGGTTGGATTACAGGCGATATCCGTTACATTGGCGGTCATGAAATCACCTTCCTCAACAATCCAAACCTACGCAACGGTGGCCAGTTCCTAGTGGACGCATCTATCAACGCACGATTTAACAAAACCACGGTTAGCTTGTTCGGCAAGAATTTGGCCAATGAAAAGGGCTGGACGATTGGCTATGACGTTCAGGGTATCTGGAGCTATGCGGCACCTCGTCCAAGTCGGACATGGGGCGTCGCTGTGAGCCAATCGTTCTGAGAAGGACTGCAGTGACAAGGCAGTCAAAGCTTGAGACACGGAGATGGGTAGTAACTGGTGCATCGCGAGGCCTTGGCCTTGCGATCGCCAGGCTCGCCGCGCGCAATGGGGATAGGGTTGCCCTTTTTGCTCGTGGGGAGAACGTTCTGAATGAAGCCCGTATAGTTGGTGATAATGCTATAGGCGTTATAGCCGATGTAACCGATCCGTCGGCCTTATCGGGCGCCTGTGAGCAAGTTGCCGAGCGTTGGGGTGGCATTGATGTCCTTGTCAACAATGCGGGCCTGCATCGTGGCGGGCTAATTGGTTCTCTTTCTCAGGGTGATTGGCACGACGTTATTGATACCAACCTTTCCGGCCCTCTGAACTGCGTACGGGCCGCCTTGCCATATTTGCGTGAGGGAGGATCGATCGTTAACATTGGTGCCGTGGTCGGTCTTAGGGGCTTTGCCGGCGATGCTGCATATGGTGCGTCAAAAGCAGGGCTGGCGGGACTGACGCAGGTGTTAGCCGTTGAACTTGCGCGTCGGGGCGTCCGAGTTAATCTCGTAATCCCTGGCATGGTTTCAACGGAAATGACGGCGGGCATATCGCCTCGTGCCAAAGCGAAGCTCGTAGAGAGTATTCCACTTGGTCGCGAAGGCACTGCCGACGAACTGGCCAATGTCGTCTGGTGGGTGGCAGGATCGCCTTATATGACTGGCTCAACAATCTCCAACGATGGTGGACTGCTGTGCCGACTGTAAGCGATCCGGCCGAGCGGTTTTGCCGCTGGCTGGAGGGGAATGCCGGATTTACCGAAGTACGAATCGTTCGTAAGTTGACGGGCGGCAACGCCAATGTGACCAGCCTTGTCGAAACCGCGACCGGTCCATTGGTGCTTCGTCACCCGCCTACCAATACGGTATCTGATCTTGCCGGCGCCGGTATTTCGCGCGAATTTCGCTTCATCTCGGTCATCGCGGGCAATGCGCCGGTTGCCGAACCCATATTATATTGCGACGATGTGGAAATATTGGGCGCCCCATTTTCTCTCACGCGCTTCGTGCCGGGAACAGCGATTACCGACACTTTGCCCCCCGCTTATTCGAACAGCATCGCAACTATCGATGCTGTCGGCATCGCACTGATAGATGCCCTCGCCAAAGTACACGCAATTACGCCAGTTCCTGAAGGGCTTGGCGATGTAAAGAAGGCGCGGAATTTTGTCGCTCGCCAGATCGAACGGTGGCGTGCCGTGCGCTTAGCCAGCAAAGTCCGCGATCTACCGCTGGTCGAAGTGCTCGGAACTTGGCTCGCCGAAAACGTTCCAGAGCCCGAGGCGGTGCGGATCGTCCACTGCGACTACCACCTCGACAATGTGTTGATGGACCCGATCGAACCAAAAGTCAGGGCAATACTCGACTGGGAAATGGCAACGTTGGCCGATCCACTGGTCGACGTCGGGCTCGTCACGGCAATGTGGAACCGCGATGAAAGTCTTCCACTCGGCTTCGCATTTGTGCAGCGCGTGTCCAATGTTAAGGGAGTGATTGGCGGTGGTGAATTAGCGCAGCGCTGGGCAAGCTCAACAGGGCTCTCAATCGCACATCTTTCGTACTTTCAAGCTTTTGCACTATGGCGTCTCGCCGTCATCGTCGAGGGCGCCTATGTTTTGTTTCGCAATGGTCAAGTAGACGGACCTTATGAACGTGGCCTTGAGCAGGATGTGCCGGCATTACTCGATGCAGCCCAACGCATTGCACAGATAAAAGGTATCGCTTGATGGACGCCACCATGATGCACGAGCCGCTCGGCACCGCTGCAATTTTTGCCCACGGCGAGCGCATTCATGCTTCAAGCCGCATAGGCCTATTCGACGGCGAACAGATGACGTGGCGAAGCTATGCCGAAACAGCCAATCGCGCCCGTCGTCTTGCTACGGCGTTGCGGTCGGCGGGCGTGCACAAAAATACGCGTGTTGCAACGTTAAGCTGGAATGATTTCGCCCATTTCGAAGCGTATCTTGCGGTGCCGGCGATGGGCGCTGTGCTCCATACGCTAAACCTGCGGCTGCATCCTGATCAGGTCCGTTACATCATGGCCGATGCCGGTGATGCTTTTCTAATTGCCGACGGCGATTTGCTTGCCGGCCTCCTACCCCAAATCAATTCGCTCGACGCGCTTAAACACATCCTCGTTACCGGCAATGCAACCCGGCTCGCGGGACTTGAAAAGCCATGGACGCTTTATGAAGACTTTATCGCTGACCATGAGCCGATTGTTGAATTTCCCGATATTGAAGAGACCGCAGCCGCCGCTACCTGTTATACATCCGGAACAACAGGCAATCCGAAGGGGGTCGTGTATTCGCATCGTACGATATACCTACATAGCCTGGCATCGATGGCCACAAACGCCTTTGCGTTAGGTAACAGCGATAAAATTTTACTGCTGCCGCCTATGTTCCATGCCAATGCTTGGGGATTGCCTTATTCAGGCTGGCTCGCGGGTGCAGATTTCGTCCTGCCAGGCCCTAATCTGCAGCCTGAAGCGATCCGCCGAATGATCCGCGGAACAGCGCCTACCTTCACCGCCACCGTGCCAACCATCTTAAACGACCTGCTCCGCATAGATGCCAAGGACCCGGTCGATATGGGAAGCTTTCGTGTCATCGTGGTGGGAGGCTCGGCAGTTTCCGAAGGCCTCATCGCCGAGGTTGAGCGAAGCTGGAACGTGCCGCTTATCCAAGGTTGGGGAATGACGGAAACTAGCCCACTTTGCGTTCTGTCTCACCCCGCTGCCGACGCATCGGACGAAGAGGCGCGTCGCTTGCGAGCCAAAAGCGGACGTCCTGTCGCAGGCGTTCGTGTGCGTTTGGTCGACGACGATGGCAAGCGTCTCAGCGAAGATGGCAAAACCATCGGGCGCTTGCAACTGCGCGGTGCATGGATTGCGCGGGGCTATCACGGCGTTGGCTCGAGTGGCGTGTTAACCGACGACGGATGGCTGGACACTGGCGATGCTGGAACGATTGATGAACGCGGATATGTGCAAGTAACAGACCGGTTAAAGGATTTGATAAAATCAGGGGGCGAGTGGATACCTTCGGCGGAACTCGAAAATCACATTTCGAGCCTTCCCGGTATTAACCTAGCAGCAGTAATCGCAGTCCCCGACCCGCGCTGGGAAGAGCGGCCATTGGCAATTGTTACGACACTAGATGGCGAAAGGCCGGATTTTGTGGCCCTGCGACGGGCCTTGCAGGTTAAAGTTGCACGCTTCTGGATCCCTGAATATTGGGCACAGATTGATAGCCTACCACTGACCAGTGTTGGCAAGATTGACAAACAGGTACTGCGCGAGGCATTTGCGACCGACAAGTCTAAGTTTGAGAAGATTGAGGACAATCGATGAGCGCGCTACCCCTGATGAAGAGCAAGGCTTCCCTTCGCGAGGTAACGGAGGTCCCTCAAACTGCTTTGCCAAAGAAACGCGTCAGGCCGCGCGTCAGTCGACGCACGCAAGCGGAACGAACGGCCCTATCTGATGCCCGGATGTTCGATGCAGCCATGCAATTGATAGTCGAACAAGGTACACATGCGACGACGCTGAAGGCCGTCGGAGAACGCGCCGGCTATTCGCGAGGGCTGGCGTCTAGCCGTTTCGGATCAAAGGATGCTCTGTTCGGTCAACTTGTTCTGCACTTCAATACCAGTTGGACACAGGAGCTGGCTAATAAGGTTGGAACACGTGGCGGCGTTCAGGCTTGCCTAGCAGCATTGTGTGCGGTCGAAGATTTTTTTTCGAGCCACTCCAAATACATGCAGGCTATGTATATCCTGTGGTTTGAGTCGATCAGCACGCACAACGATGTGCGCGATCATCTTGCGGCATATCATGAAATCTATCGCGGCGACGTCGCGCACTGGGTCGAAGAAGGTATCGCGAGCGGCGAAATCGACGCCGCAGTAGATGCCGAATGCTATGCATTTGGTTTCTGCAGTTTTATTTTTGGGACTATCTACCAGTGGCTTGTCGCCCCAAGCAATGTCGACCTGCCCAAGCAGTTTGAAGCGTTTCGCCGATTGACCTTGAAGACATTCACAATAGATTAGATTTCTTCAAAATTCTTTCTTGAAAACATATATATTACAATATTTTAATTCCATTTTTTTAAACTTGATTTTTCATTTGCTAGACGCTAGCAAATAAACGGTAAAATGTCGTGGGCGGCACCCAATAATCTGGGAGAGTTGGCTTGGCAAAAGCCC
>CALGEE010000012.1 GCA_937881525.1 uncultured Sphingomonadales bacterium
TGGGGTGGGTTTACCGACAGCGTCGCCGAGTTTGACCCCAAAATGTTCGGTATGTCGCCGACCGAGGCCGAGTTGACCGACCCTCAGCAGCGCGTGATGATGACCCATTCTTGGGCTGCGATTGAAAATGCAGGTTACGCACCGGCAAGCCTCGCGGGCACCAAGACAGGGCTCTATATGGGTACCTCGAATTCGAGCTACTGTCGCAATATCGAGGCGCGCGGCGACACCTGCGATCCCCGATGGGTGACGGGCAACGTAGCCTCGATCGGGCCGAGCCGGATCAGCCATTTGCTCAACCTGCAGGGCCCCAGCGAACCTTTTGATACGTCGTGTTCCTCAAGCCTTGTGGCGCTGCATCGCGCGGTCGAAGATCTTAAGGCGGGGTATACTGACATGGCGCTTGCGGGCGGCGTGAACGTGATACCCAATGCGGACATGCACGTGGCCTTTGCGTCAGCTGGGATGCTGTCGCCTGATGGGCGCTGCAAGACGTTTGACGCGTCTGCCAATGGCTATGTGCGTGGCGAGGGTGTGGGCATTGTCGTTCTCAAACGTTTGGCCGATGCGCGGCGTGACGGTGATGAGGTGCTCGCTGTTGTCAAAGCCTCTGGCGTGGCCCATGCTGGGCGCGCTGCATCGCTGACTGCCCCGAACCCCGCGTCGCAGGCCAGCCTAATCGCCGAGGTTATCGGTCGTGCGGGCGTGGATGCCAGCGACATAACCTGCTGGGAGGCGCATGGCACCGGCACAGCATTGGGTGATCCGATTGAGATCGAGGGGCTGAAGTCGGCCTTTAAATCCCACGGTGCTGAGGGCGGCGGCACATGTGTCGTCGGCACGGCCAAGTCCCATATCGGCCATCTTGAGATCGCTGCAGGCGTAGCTGGGCTGATCAAAGCTGTGCTTCAGATGCGGCACCGGCGGATTGCGGGTAACCTGAACTTTGAGACGCTGAACCCTGCCGTAAAGGTCAAAGGCAGTGCATTTGATCTGGCGCTTGAGACACGCGAGTGGCAACCAGCGCCGGGCAAGCGGTTGATGACAGGTGTCAGTTCGTTTGGATTTGGCGGTGTGAATGCTAGCGTCCTCCTCGAGGAAGGGGACATGTCGTGGCCCAATGGTGACTGCGCGCAACCTGATACCTCGCAAGAGATCATAGTGCTGTCGGCGCGCAGTGCCGAGGCGCTCACTTCACAGGCCAAGGCTTTGGCCAGCCATGTTGAGGCGCTGCAAGATGCCCCCGGCCTGTTGGCACGGGTTTCTCATACGCTGCAGGTGGGGCGCGAGGCGATGCCGCATCGTTTGGCCTTTGTGGCGTGCTCCGTCGAAGGGATGGTCCAGACACTTCGCTCTGGGACCGCTCGCAGCGTGCATGTCACCCAAACCAGCGGCCTTTCGGATTCTGATGTGGCGCTGCTACAGGACCGCTGGGTGGCCGAAATGGATATCTCGGCGGCATGTGATGCGTGGTTGAACGGGTTGCCCGTTGATTGGCCCCGGTTTCGAACCGACCCGCCACGCCGGATCGCGTTACCGAGTTATCCCTTTGCGCGGGACCGATATTGGGTCAGCGCGCCAGGAACTGCGGCAAAGCCCGCCAAGGCGCCTGAACCACAGCTGGCAGCTAGCCCCGCTGATAGCCCTGTCTTAGCCATAACAGCGGCCTTCCTTGGCGTCCCAAGCGACGAGATCGACAGCGGGGCAGGGCTGGGTGATTTGGGGATCGACAGCATAGGGTTAATGACCATCGTCAGCCGTCTGCAGGCGCAACTGCCTGCTCTGAAATCTGTTGCGGGTCTGGGCGAGCGCTTGTTGCATGTCCGCACGCTTGATGCCCTGCAAAAGCAGGTGGACGAGATTATAGAACCAAGCGAGGTGGCCGCAGATGTCGACCAAGCGCACCGTGTGCATCTAGATCTCTACGCAAGCAGCCAGAAATCCGACCCGATGAATCTGCTGATTTCGCGCCCCTCTGTGGGGTCGGGGAAGTCAGCGCGAGCCGAAGCCGAATTGATCATCGACGAAGATCACCCGCTGTTCTTTGACCACCCGCTGGACCACGTCTCGGGCCTGCACCTATCAGAAGCGATCAGCCAGTTGGTGCGCGCCGATGTCCTTTGCCGCGACGGCGCGGACCCGCGCGATCCGGTCTTTTTACGGCGGATGAAGTTTGAGTTTCCGAATTTTTGCCAAAAGGCCGCGACGCAGATCACGGCGCATCGGCTGAGTACAACGACAGGCTATGACTATCACGGCGAGGCGGTGCAAAATGGCAAAACGGTTGCGTGCGGACGTTTGTCGGTTGGAGAGATCCCATCCGGGTTTACTCCGCCAAAGCCCGCACCCAAAGGGCGTCGCGTCGCGCGTCAGCGGGTGAACAAACATCTGGCCGAAAACGTGCTTTTGTCGAACCTCAAATATGACGGGATGGCCGCGACCGCGCTTCTGAGCGTTGCCGAGGCCGCTGGGTTTTACAACGACTTCAATGGGCCATTGTGGGACAGCATTGTCCTACTAGAGGCAGTACGGCAGTTGATGCGCAGCTATGCGACACGCAGCGCTGGCAAGGTGGCGCGCTCTGACGGGGTCACCTTCTTGCGGGATGTGTCTGTGCGGCTCGACCGGCCTGTCTACACCAGCGAAACGGTAGCGTTCAAAGCCTCAGCCGACGATTCCATTACAGTGGGTGGTGCGGTGGTGCTGATCGTGTCCGGCCAGATACTCGAGGCGGTTTCGGGGTGCGAGATTGGAGAATTCTCCACCTCTGCCGCGACCATACCGCAGCAACTAAAAGACGCTTGGGAAGGCCAACGCGCGCCGCGCCACGCCGAAAAGGATAGCCAATGAAGACACTCAAGCTTATCGCCGTGGATATCGACGGCCCCTTGCTCACGGATAGTTTCGCTCCGCTCTTAAAGCTGAGCTGCGAGTTCTACGGCCTCGACTACACCAAGGACATGGAAGACAACATGTTCTCACGCAATCGGGCAGAGGCGACGGCATATTTCCGGTCGCAGTTCAAAGATGTGCCTAAGGATTTGAAAGGCAAGACGTCGGAAGAAATGGAGCAGTCCTATTTCGAGTTCCGCCAGGACTACCTCAAAGAAAACCCGATCAAACTGGCCGAAGGCGCCGAGGCCCTGATGGAACTGCTGCCCAGTCTAGGGGTCAAGCTTGTCTGCTATGGCGGACTGGACGAAAAATACATGCGGCGAGAGCTCGGCGCGTCGGCGGACATCTTTGAGCAATATATTTGCACCAACGATTTTCGCCCTGGCGTGGGTGAAATTGTCGAGGACCACTACAAGCTGCCCGCGCATCAAGTGTTGTTTATCGATGATGTGAACTTCGTC
>CALGEE010000013.1 GCA_937881525.1 uncultured Sphingomonadales bacterium
ACTGACGGATTGGCCGACTGATGGGTGATTATGAACGGGAGCCGGTGCCGCGGGCCGATATGTTGGGACAAGACGCCGATTGGCACCGCCGTCTTGATCTGGGGCGTGTCGCGCGGTTGAAGGCAAAACTGCTGGAGTACGATTGCGCGGCGGGGTTGTTCTACGATCCCGTTAACATCCGATATACCACCGGCACCACAAACATGCAGGTCTATTCCCTGCATAACCCCTGCCGCTATGCTTTTGTGGCCGTCGAAGGTCCGGTGATCCTGTTTGAATTTAGCGGTTGCGAATTTATGGCCGATGGTCGCCCTGCGGTGGACGAAGTTCGTATTGCGCAGGCGTGGTATCACTTTGCCGCCGGACCGCGCCTGATGGAATTCGCGCAATCATGGTGCGCCGAGATCGTGGATTTGATGAAGACCCACGGCGGTGGCAATCGCAGGCTGGCAATTGACAAGATGGACCCGACCGGCACCCATCTTCTGGAAGCTGCCAATATCGAAGTTGTAGACGGCTTTGAGGTCGCGCATATGGCGCGGCTGATCAAAACAGCCGAAGAGATCGACGCGGTACGCCAATCCATTGATGTCTGTCAGGAGGGTGTACGGCGGATGATTGCGGCGACAAAACCGGGCATGACAGAAAACGCCATCTGGTCGATCTTGCACCAGACCAACATCGAACTTGGTGGCGAATGGATCGAGACGCGGCTGCTGAATTCTGGTCCGCGCACCAACCCGTGGTATCAAGAGGCCAGCGAGCGTGTTGTCGAAGAAGGCGACATGATCTGTGTTGATACCGATCTTATCGGGCCGCACGGCTATGGCGCAGATTTGTCCCGTAGCTGGACCGTCGGCGACAAGAAACCCAAGGGCGAACAGCGCCGCCTATATGCCTTGGCGCATGAACAGGTGTTGCGTAATTGGCAGCTGTTCACGCCCGGACGCAGTTTTTTCGAACTGGCCGATCTGGCCTACCGGATGCCTGAAAAGTACAAGGCATTCGAACAACCCGCCATCGCCCACGGCAGCGGGTTGTGCAACGAATTCCCGTTATTGATTCACTCTGACAAAATACGCGCAAAGGGACATGACGGTATTCTTGAGCCGGGCATGGTCATCTGTGTTGAAAGCTATGCAGGTGCCCCTGGCGACGCCGAAGGCGTCAAGCTAGAGCAGCAGATATTGATAACCGAAGATGGGCCAGAATTGTTGTCAGACTTGGGATTTGAGGAAGAACTGCTGAGCTAAGAGGCAACGCCGTCCAAGTCTTAATGGCAAGTTCATCTGTTGATTGGGACGGAAAAGGGGCCGCGAAAATCGCCGCCCCTTTTTTTGTCTACGTGCAGATTACTCTGTCCAAGCCATCCATGAAGGATGGTTTTCGAAGGTGTTGTCACATAAACTTGCTGGAGTTGCCGACCACAACATTTGCTCGTACGCAGCTCGGATGAGTACGCAATCAATGAGCTACAAGCGTCACCGTTTTCCACCAGCAATCATCACTCACGCAGTTTGGCTGTATTGTCGTTTCAACCTCAGTTTTCGCTAAGTTGAAGAGATGTTTCTGGAACGTGGGATTGATGTCTCTTACGAAACTATCCGTCGATGGGTTGTTAAGTTCGACCCATCAATTGCATCTGGCTTGCGTCGCCGGCAGCTTCAACCTGGCGACATCTGGCATTTCGATGAAGTTGTTGTGAAGATCAAAGGCAGGAAGTTCTGGTTGTGGCGTGCGGTGGATCAGAATGGGATCGTACTTGACGAAATTCTTCAACGCCGACGCGACAAGACAGCGGCAAAACGACTGCTTTACCGATTAATGAAACGCCATGGTTTTGTGCCGAAACGCTTTGTCACCGACAAGCTTCGCTCATATGGTGCAGCCAAGCGCGAGATCGCTCCGGGCGTCGAGCACCGTTCTCACAAAGGGCTCAACAATCGAGCCGAGAATAGCCATTTGCCATTTCGAAAACGGGAAAGGGCAATGCAGGGATATCGTTCGCCCGGAAATTTGCAGCGGTTCGTATCAATCCATTCCGCTATACGAAATTGCTTCTCCGTTCCGGCCCGCCGTCGCTCCGCCTTAACAATCCGATATCACCGCCTTGAAGCATTTGATGCTTGGAACGCTTCGGCGAGCGTCATTTGAAAAACGATATCTGACATCTTTCACAGTCCCTTAGTTATAGTGACAAAACCCCGCTACATCATCGCATGGAAGCTCAGCACAAATATGCGGGCGGAGGACGTCACAGACACGATCGAAATCGCGCTAACAGCGTCGGGTTGCGACCAAGCCGTTGTACGCCACAAACCACGTCTGCTCAGCGACAATGGGTCCTGCTACATCTCTGGCGATCTAGCCGAATGGTTGGAGGGACAAAGCATGACGCACATTCGTGGCGCACCGTTCCACCCGCAAACTCAAGGCAAGATCGAGCGCTGGCATCAAACAATGAAGAACCGTGTTCTGCTGGAAAACTACTTTCTGCCAGGCGATCTAGAACGACAGATCGAGGCCTTCGTCCATTACTACACAACCACCGCTACCACGAGAGCCTGAACAACGTCACACCCGCTGACGTCTACTTTGGGCGCGACAAAGCCATTCTGAGGGAAAGGGCAAAGATCAAGAAACAGACAATCCAGAAACGCCGCTTGCAACATCAAAAACAAGCCGCATAATAATTCACACAAACGAGCCAGAGCCTCCAATACTCAAGCCGCTCCGATGTCCAACTTTATATGACGACGGACACTCCTCAAGGCGCTCGGAATACTTGATCGACAGGTATTGAGCCCCACGATCCGCATGTCTTCGAGAAAGCGTTTGCGCAGCGCGGGTACATAATGTTCCACCATCGGAACCTCCTGTCATCAGATTGAGAAGTTCCCAATCTGATGACAGGTGCGCCAATCTACAAAATCGCAGCGCTTAGCTTACAGCACACCGCTCGCCTCGTTCCGGCGCTGTGCAATCTGGTTGACGTTGTTGCCCGTGCGATTAGCGAAGCCGAAACCCGCAGCAGATCAATCGTAGGCCGCGTCCACAATAAACTCGACCCTCAATTCTGCACGGGCCAGCTTGGCTTCGCCGCAGGCACGGGCTGGCGCGTGACCCTCAGGAACCCAAGCATTCCAGACTTCGTTAAGCCCGGCAAAATCTGACATATCTGCCAGCCAGATCGTGACACGCAACATCTGTTCACGACTGGAGCCTGCCTGCTCCAGCAAAGCGTCGATCTTTCCCAGGCAGATCTTAACCTGCTCTTGGATCGTTTCGCCCTCACCTACTTGGCCAGAGAGGTATGCAACCCCGTTATGTTTTACAATTTTGGAAGACCGGACACCGGCATCAATACGTTCAATCATCTTCAAATCCTATTTGTGGAGCCATCCCTGTCGGGCTTGTCATCGGTTATTTTTAAAACGGGCCAAACTCAAAGGCATCTTCTTCCTACCAAAGTCGTTTCCTAGGTCTGCTCAAATAGCGTCTCACTGTGTCAACTATCGATGGTGGATATTTGCTAGCCACCCCCTGGGGCGGATTCAACCTCACATGTTAAAATCAGATGCTTTCACCACCGTCGATCACCAACGCATGGCCCGTCATAAATGTGGACATGTCTGAGGCAAGAAACAGGATTGAGTCAGCCACTTCGCCAGCTGTACCCCAGCGGCCCATTGGGATTGTCTGCGATATGTAGTTTTCAAGTTTATCTCGCCCTCCCATTTGCTTTTCAAAACCGGCATTGAATGGGGTGTCGATGAAGCCTGGACAAAGTGTGTTGAACCGTATGTTGTGCCTCGCATAGTCGCCCGCCATTTGCCGCGTCATCGCCACTACAGCGTGCTTTGTCGTGGCATAAGCAATCATTTCAGGGTCATATTGCACGCCAGAATTGGATGCAGTGATGATAACACTGCCGCCTCCCAGCGCCCGCATATGCCTCACGGCAGCACGTGCCGCAATAAAATGCGAGCGTACGTTCAGACGCCATGATAAATCCATGCCCTCCAGCGGAACCTGCTCAAGATTGCCCTCAATTTGGTATCCTGCGTGTGAGTGTAGAATATCCAACCGACCATGTGTCATGACGGTTTCGTCGATTACGGCCTTCACAGCACTATCATCTGTCACATCCAAAGCCGCGGAACAAGCGCTCGCACCTTCTGCTTTTATCGAAGCCGCGACTTGCGCCGCTTTCTCGTAATCAAGATCAGTTACAATCACAGTTGCGCCGTGCTGTGCCATTGCGATCGCACCTGCGCGCCCGATTCCGGACCCAGCTCCGGTGACCAGAGCAACCTTGTCTTTCAGTAGGGGAAAAATGCGCCGATCCACCAGCGATTGACCCGGTGTCAATTACTTTTTCCTTCGCGTTGCATGTTCGCATGCATACGCTTCTTGGTTTCCCGCACGCGTTCGGTCGCCTCGGGGCTGCCGTCGTGAAAGCTGCCGAACCAGTTGTCCCACGGAATCTCTACATTGCCGTAATTACATTCGAAATACCTGTGATGCAGTTGGTGGTGGAACGACCCGACCTTAAGGTGCGCTTTGTCTCCCAGCACCAGGTTTTCAAATCCGGCATGAGTGGTGGCGGTCGCCAGCACCTGCCAGAAGCCAAAAAAGATGAAATGGATCGGATGGGCGGGAACGACAAGAAAAATCAGGAGCACACTCATGTAGCCGATATGTTCGATC
>CALGEE010000014.1 GCA_937881525.1 uncultured Sphingomonadales bacterium
TTGCCCTGCACCTTGATCCAACGGGCGAACACATTCCGAAAAGGGATGCGAAACTTGGATCTCAGGTTCCAGAAGAGAGACGGTTTTCCAATTGGGGCCTTCAGCGCGAAAGGGGTCATCAGACATCCCACCACCAGATCGCCTGTCGCTTGAGAACCACGCCCGAGGGTCATGCCTTGGAACGTTTGGATACTTTGGCAAAGTGCGCGTCCGCTTGCGCGCGACAAGGCTGCCGACCGGTTGGGCAAAGGCTTCTTCAGGCACTTCAAGAAGAAAGTTTGTTGAACTCAGCAAGACGTCCGGACAGGCCGCGCGGTTCTTGAATGTCTGCTTCACTTCATGGATTCGCAGAATTAGCAGTTTCTTTGACCTTTGCTAGTCGTTCCATGCTCTCTGGAGACCACGTTTCCTTGAACTCATAAAACGCTTCGGCGCTTTGGTCTTCCTTTGGCAGAATGACCCACGGCTGTTTTGATCCCGAGTAAATATGAACATCCGGTGGAAGCTGGTCCGGATCGTCCAGTGTGCCGACGCGAATGAACCGGATACGTTCGCGTATTCCCCCCATGTTGTAGTTGCTCCAGACTGCAGTTTTGCATTTTGTGCACCGCGTGATGTCTTGGCCGGTGCCACTTGGCGTCGGAACCGTAATTAACTCGACCTCGCCGGAAATCAACTCGACCCGATCCGCCTCGAACAGAGCATTCAGTGCAAAGGCAGACCCGGAGTTTTTCTGACAACCACGGCAATGACAGCAATGCACGATCATAGGTTCCGAGGTGACCCGATAGCGCACCTGACCGCAGATGCAGCCGCCGTCTCTTGTTTGGGATGTGCTCATCACAATGTCCTCGTTTTGATGTGGGTGCCGCAGAACGGCTGTGGTTTAGTTCGCAGGCCCTTGAATATGCGCGCTGGATCGAGAGCGGGATGGTCATTCATGAGCGGCTTGCACTTTCGCTTCGTCATAGAATGCACAAATTTTGTTGCCGTCGAAATCTCAAACATAGGCATAACATATGTCACTGCCCTCTTTGCGTGGGCCGGGGGCGCCTTCATCGGTTCCCCCGCTTTGCAGACCAACTGTGTGAAACTGTTCAAGGGCCTGCATGGACGGGGCAACAAGTGCGATCATTGTACCGTTACCGGGCGTCGCTGGGCGTTGATCGAATGGCGTGGTGACGTAGAGTTCAATTGCGTCTTTCGCGGCCTCAGGGGCGTAGGCTGCGTAGGTTTCCGCGCGTTCAACCTGCACCAGACCAAGTGGGACAAGTATGGCATCGTAAAACCTTGCCGCCCGATCCAAGTCATCGGCACCGACCATTACATAACCTATCATTTCATCGCGCCCTTGTCATTCGCGCACCAGTCATCGCTGGCAGGTTTCATAGTCGGTGTTGTGCCAAACATCTGATTCAATTCGGGACAAGGGCGCGCGGCCCAGAATGTCATCGCTCAGTTTTTCGGCCAGCATGATGGTAGGGGCGTTTGTGTTTCCGTTGGTGACAAACGGCATGATTGACGCATCGACGACCCGCAGCCCGGATAGACCGTGGACCCGCCCGCTGGCGTCGACCACTGCGCCCTTGTCGGTCGCGGCCCCCATCCGTGCAGTGCAAGACAGGTGCCATTGTGTCGTTGCGTTCGTATTAAGGACCTGATCGAGTTCTTGGTCCGAACGCACGTCAATGCCCGGAAAAATCTCATCCCCCTTGAGGTCGGAAAATGCGGGCTGTTCTACAAGGTCCCGGACCAGCCGGATGCCCTTGCGCATCAGTTCGCGGTCGCGAGCATCCTTAAGGTAGTTCACCAAGATGCTCGGAGGATCGCCGGGGTCAGACGAGCGCAGCTCAATTTTACCGCGGCTGTGCGCGCGCATCAGACCTACATGGATTTGAAAGGCATGCTCCTGTAGCGGTTCCCAGGTTGCGTCATCCACCGCAATCGGTGAAATGATGATCTGCAGATCAGGGTATTCCACGTCGGGTCCGGACCGGATGCAACCCAAGCCTTCGAACAGATTGGACGCCACGATGCCGCTGCGTGTCGTGATCCATTGAATTCCTGCTGCAAGCTTGGCCAGTGGTTTTGTCTTGGGCCAGAAAGAAACGGGCTGTTTGCATTTATACTTCAGCACGAAATCAGGATGGTCATTCAGGTTTTGACCCACCCCCGGCAGATCACAAAGCACATCAATGCCCATGTCCTGCAGATGTGCGGCCGGGCCAACACCGGACAGCATCAGAATATGCGGCGATCCAACCGCGCCCGCACTCAGAATAATCTCTTTCCCAGCATAGGCAGTCTGCAAGGTCCCTGCGCTGTTCTTGTAGGTAACCCCTATGGCTCTGGTCCCGTCAAAGACCAGCTTCTGAACCTGCGCCTGCGTTTGTATTGTCAGGTTTGATCGTTTCCGCACCGGGTCAAGATACGCGCGCGCGGAGCTCCATCGCTCGCCATTGTATACGGTGCGGTCGGCGACGCCAAAGCCTTCCTGACGATATCCGCTGATATCGTCGGTTGTCGGGTATCCAGCTTCTTCACCCGCCTTTATGAAGGCTTGTGTAATTGGATCCTTTGGATCGGCTCGGTAAACGCGCAGCGGGCCCTTGTCGCCGCGATACGTATCCCTTCCACCGCTGTAGGTTTCCATGCGTTTGAAGTATGGCAGCACATCACTGTAGCCCCAGCCCGGGCAACCAGCCTGCTGCCAGCCCTCATAGTCTAATGCGTGTCCACGGATAAATACCATCCCGTTGATGGAGGAAGACCCACCAATGGTTTTGCCGCGGTCATGTTGAATGCGGCGTCCGTTCAATTCTGGTTCAGGTTCGCCTTGAAAAGCCCAATTGTGCTTGGTGCTGTTCAGATTTGAAAGTACGGCAGCGGGCATTTTCAGAGAAAGGGCTCCATTGTCGGGACCTGCCTCTAGCAGCAAAACCCGGTTGCTTGCATCACTGCTCAGGTGGTTGGCCAAAACGCAGCCGGCCGATCCTGCGCCTACAATGATGTAGTCAAAATCCATTTTGGCATTCCCCGTAAAGATACTTGCCCAATCCACGCATCTTTCGATCCAAGAATCATTGCAGTGGGCGTTCCGCTGGCTATCTCTCATACAGGAAAACTTACCATTTGACAACAAACTTACCAATGGTTAGTAAAAGAAAAATCACTGCCTACTGGAGGTTTCGCGTGCGATTGAATTCCGCTTTGCCGTGTTCAAGTTTTCAAACAACCCTGCAATTTGGCGAGGTCGCATTGGCGAACTTAGAGACTTGGATTACGCCCCCTGCCAAAGGAGGCGATGGATGGGGTGAGGTGAAATCATGCTTGTTTGTTAGCCTGACCACGAAAGAAGGCGCAGTTGGCTGGGGTGAAGCGTTTGTGTTGCCTTATCGCGAAAAAGCTGTTGCAGAAATTATCCACGCGCTAGGTCGGGCAGCGGGAACACTTGGTACTGTCTCGCCCTGGTTGTTTCGTGATCTGGCCACCCAAGTAGCCGCGAGACATCCGAGTTTGGATTTCTGCGCAGCAAGCAGTGCGCTGGAAATGGCGTTGTGGGATATCTGCGGCAAACTTGCTGACAAACCGCTTTGCGACCTTCTGGGCGGCGATTACCGTCGGGCCATTCGGGTGTATGGCAATATCTGGAGCGGCACCCAATGGGATGTAGGCTCGCTTGAAGCGCGCGCAAACGATCTTGTCGCGAAAGGGTACAGGGCTGTCAAAATTCACCCTATGTTGAACCACTCGGCGCATGAAGCCGCGACCTGCGTGACCCGAGTGCGCGCCGCGATTGGCGATGAAATTGATCTGATGGTTGATCTGGATTCTCAGCCTGATCCCGGAGTGGCGCTGCAGGTTGCTGAGGCGATCAAACCTGCGCGTCCTTATTGGTTTGAGGAACCTGTCGAAGGCTGTAACGTTCAGGCCCTTGCGAAAATTCGCAAGGCCTCGGGCTTGCGCGTTGTGACCGGCGAGAAACATTGCAATCTGGCGCACTTCCGTGCGGTTTTGGCGGCAGGTGCGGCGGATATTCTTAACCCCGATATCGCTGGAATTGGAGGAATTCTGGACCTTCTCGAAGTTGCAGAACTGGCCGACCAGAGAGGTTTTTATATAGCGCCACATTGCTGGAACTCGATGACTGTTGCGGCCGCTGCGATGCTGCATGTTTGCGCCTCAATCCCCAACGCCGAAATGGCCGAGATCTACCCCGAATACATCGACCACGGAGCGACATTCGCAACCACCGGTTTTTGCCTGGATGAGGGGCGCGCGTTTCTATCGGGAAAACCAGGGCTTGGTGTTGAAATCGATGTGTTGGCTCTGCGAAGTCTCTCTGCTTATTATCACTCAACTTGCCTGACAATGGCAGAGGCAGCGCCTTGACCGCATCCATCGAATTCAAGGCCAAACTTGCCTGTCTCTATGCCGGGGCTGTTTGGGGACTTTTCTGGATCCCCCTCAGGGCCCTTGAAGAGACAGGTCTGCACGGTTTGTGGATCACAGTCGTTTACTTTCTTGTCCCAACGATATGCCTTGGGCCGGTTACCCTGTGGCGATGGCAGCACGTCAAAAAGGGCGGCATTCAGTTGCAAATAACAGCGATGCTCTCGGGTGGTGCATTGCTTTTGTACTCGACCTCAATTGTTTACACGGACGTCGTGCGCGCCATGCTGCTGTTCTACCTCACGCCCGTCTGGGC
>CALGEE010000015.1 GCA_937881525.1 uncultured Sphingomonadales bacterium
CCCGCAGCAGACATACTGCCTAACTCATAAACACGGACAAAAGTGCGGATGTTATCAAGATAGGACATTGTTCTGTTTTTTTTGATACTGCTTACTATTAACTGGGAATACCAGAATAAACCAGATCTGGCTAGCGTGCTTCATGCTATAATTGCAGGAGACGCAGCGTGTACGATTTTTTGATCTTGTGGGACTGGATTAGCTTTTCCGTGCGCTGGTTGCACGTCATCACAGCGATGGCATGGATAGGTGCGTCGTTCTATTTCATCGCACTCGATTTAATGCTCCGCCCTAGTCCTGATTTGCCGGCTGGCGCATATGGCGAAGAATGGGAAGTGCATGGCGGCGGGTTTTATCACACCATAAAGTATTCGGTGGCACCGTCCCAATTGCCTGCACATTTAACCTGGCACAAATGGCAAAGCTATACGACGTGGCTATCAGGCGCAGGTCTGCTGATGATCGTCTATTGGGTCGGCGGCGAATTGTACCTGCTCGACCCAAGCAAGGCCAATCTATTGTTGTGGCAAGGCATTCTGATTTCGGGCGGTTCATTGGCGATTGGCTGGATAGCTTACGACCAGATGTGCAAGTCAAAGCTCGGTGACAGACCAACCGCACTGATGCTGCTCCTGTTTGCGCTGCTTGTCCTGATGTCATGGGGATATAACCAGTTATTCACGGGGCGTGCAGCACTGTTACATCTTGGCGCTTTTACCGCGACGATCATGACCGCCAATGTGTTTTTCCAGATCATGCCAAACCAGCGGATCGTGGTTGCCGACCTCAAAGCGGGCCGCGTGCCGGATGCGAAGTATGGAAAGATCGCGAAACTCCGATCGACCCACAACAATTACCTGACCCTCCCGGTCGTGTTCTTGATGTTGTCAAACCATTACCCGCTTGCGTTTGGGACGCATTATGCCTGGATCATCGCCAGCCTCATTTTTTTGACTGGTGTCACAATCCGGCATTATTTCAACACAATGCACAAAACCGGCAAAGGGCCGCACTGGACATGGGCGATAACGATCATCCTGATGGTTCTCATTGCGTGGCTGTCGACCTACAAAATTGAAGAAAGCTGGGAAGATGCAGAGGCAAGGCCAATGTCTGCCCAAGAACAACGATTTGCCTCGGCGGCCGGTTTTGACGAGGCTTACAACGCCGTCATCGGCAATTGCTCTATGTGTCATGCCCGCGAGCCAGTGTGGGGAAACATGCGTTGGGCACCCAAGGGCGTATTTCTGGAAACGCCGCAGGATGTGGCCCGCCATGCGGAGAAGATATATCTCCAATCCGGTGTAAGCCATGCAATGCCGCCACCGAATGCTGTTCAGATGTCGCAAGAGGCGCGGGAGCTTATTGTCAATTGGACGCGGAACGTACGCCATCTTCAGTGAGTATGATCAAAATCAGAACTGAAAGAGACGACCGAAGTATTCGCAAATTTCAGATCAAAAACGTTTTGCAATGCGCAGGTTATCCAACGGCAAGGCGCGAGCTGACCGATCATCTGCGCGAACAGGTTCCCAACCTCGTGTCGCCTGGCTGGCTGGCACCGCAGATCCGATACCGGCGCCGCCGTGACCGATAGAGCGGCAAGCCAGCACCGGCGTGGCAATTGCACGATAATGCCATCGCAGAATGTGGTTTGCAGCAGCTGAAAACGGTATCGCATGGCCCATCTGCCGAAAAAGATAATCAAACTCTTTCTTCTTCAGCGGGTTGATCTTTGTGCCTGGATCTGCCTGCCTGATGGACAAAAAATGACATTCAATCATACATCTAGATGCATGCTGTTGCGTTTTGCGACACTGAAACCAATGCCATTCTAGGCATGCGTCGCCTAGGCGTTGGTCAAGAAAAATTACCAAATTCAAAATATAACTCGATCTTTAGGTAATTGGTGAGGTTTTATTACCGGTAGCAGGCCTGTTCGATTCTAGATTTGACAGCGCTTGCTCCTAATTGGTGCAGAGACATGCATTTGGACATGCTTGGGTTGGAGGGCCTCAGCATGCTCAGGATGAAATGACAAACCAATGCATGAAGCGATTTTCAACAAAGAATGCATTGCAGTCGTGAGCAATCACAAAGCGTGTTTCTGCACCACGTCGATGTCACCGTATTTCGAAAAAATGGGAGAGAGATCAATGAATACGAAAAGTTTTGCTGCATTATTGCTGACAACCGCAATAGCGGTTCCCGCTTCTGCTCAGGAAGACAATCTGGGCACTCTGCAGAATATGCAGCGTACCTCGTCTGTTTTTACAATGATCGAACAGGGTGGTGCGACGGCAGCATCCTTGAACGCAATTGTTCCTTTTGTGAACGTGCCCGACGGATTTGAAGCCAGCCTTTACGCGGTTGTGCCTGACGCGCGGTCTATGGCCGTGGCGCCTCAAGGAACAGTGGTGTTTGTCGGCACCCGGAAAGACAAGGTTTGGTCGGTGGTGGATCGTGACCGTGACCGGGTTGCAGATCAGGTCATGGACTTTGCGCCATCAATTGCTTTTGATATCCCGAACGGGCCTTGCTTCTCGCCTGATGGATTTCTCTACATCGCCGAACGTAACCGCGTTCTCCAATTCCCTGCTGCCGAGTTCTTCTTTGAAGGTCCCGATGTCGCTGTGTCGACAGTTGTTGCACAAGGTGAACTGATCCCGGTCGAGGAGGAAAGCTTTAACCACACCGCCCGTGTTTGCCGTGTTGGGCCGGATGGTATGCTCTACATCTCGCTTGGGCAGCCGCACAATGTTCAGCCTGTCGAAAAGTTAGCGCTGTATGATGAGATCGGGATCGGTGGTATTATCCGGATCAAGACCGACGGCACTGGCCGCGAGGTTTTCACAAGGGGCGTCCGAAATTCGGTTGGCCATGATTTCAACCCTGCAAACGGCGACTTGTGGTGGACTGACAACCAGGTTGACGGTTTGGGGGACGATATTCCTCCCGGTGAACTGAACCGCCAGACCGAGGCCGGTCAACACTTTGGCTTCCCTTGGACAAATGCGCGCTATGAGATCCCCGATTACCGCAACGTCGCGCGGCCAGAGGGTGTCGAGTTTGTCGAACCGCAGGTCGAAATGCAGGCTCATGCTGCCGATCTTGGAATGAGCTTCTACAAAGGGTCTTCATTCCCTGAAGCATATCACGGTGGAATTTTCTCTGCGCAGCACGGTTCGTGGAACCGCACCGATCCGGTGGGTGCCACGGTCATGTTCACGCGCCTTGATGCAGACGGCAATGCCGCGGGCACCGAGGTCTTTGCCGATGGCTGGTTGAATGAAGAAACCGGTGAATACAGAGGCCGACCAATGGACATCGCTTTTTTGCCCGATGGTTCCATGCTGGTGTCGGACGACTTTGCCGGCGCAATTTGGCGCATCGCCTACGTAGGTGACGGCGCAGCCAGCAACTAAAAAGCACTGCCACGATGCGGGGCACCAATCATTGGTGTCCCGTACGCTCCACCACTTTTTGAGGACACAAAAATGCAATTTCCCTACTCGGCAGCTCTGTGCGGCACACTCGTTCTTCTGGCTCTGGCCAATCAGGCAGTGGCTGATGCGGCAACCGGCCGTGATTTATCTCGTGGTTGCGCAGTATGTCACGGTGCAAATGGCATCGGCACAGCACCAAACAATCCGAACCTTGCAGGTCAAACCGAGTTTTACTTGATTAAACAAATGCAGGACTTTCGTGACGGCCGCCGTGAAAACGAGCAGATGAGCATTATTGCTGAAACGCTGACCGATGAAGAAATTCGCAGTCTTGCAGCGTGGTATTCATCAATTAAAATTACGGTCGAACTGCCAGCTAAATGAATACAGCTATATCGCTTGCAAAATTTAGAGTGACGTCAGGCATCTAACAAAAACATTGATGCGATCAAACACGTCGTCCTTTGCTGATTTTCTTCGTTTCACCGCGCGAAAACCGTCGAGGCAGTAAGTTTTCGTTGGCCCGCAAGCGTGGATTCTATCCAGCCAAATCAGCCAGAACACGATCGATCTGCTTTGTGATCTCATCTGACAACGGACTTATTTGCGATGGGAATGTGTCAACAACATTGCCTGCACCATCAAGTAATACCTTTGCGAAGTTCCAGCGCGGCGTGAAACCTGACTCTTTGCGCAGTGATTGATAAAAAGGATGAGCATCGCGGCCTTTGACGCTGGTAATTATGGTCATAGGCATATCCAGCCCATAGATCAGCTCACAAAACTCTTTGACTTCGGCGTTGCTGGCCAATTCTTGATTGAAATCGTCCGATGGCACCGCCAGAACCACCAGGCCTTCGTCACGATAGCGGTCATAAAGAGCCTGCAGGTCGCGATATTGATCGGTGAAGGCGCATAAAGAGGCGGTATTCACAACAATCACCGGCTGACCCTCCCATTGCGACAAAGTTAATGTACCGCCGTAGATCGATTCAAACGGCGTATCGCGGTCAAGCGCCATGCCGGTACTGCCCGTAACGACCAGAAGAGCGGCCATGATGGCCACGCATATGTGCTTGCTTAGGATAAACAATGTTGTAGCGGCTTTGACATGCATCGTCTGCTCCTCTGAGCGTGGGTATCGGCTGCTAGGGTCAGTGACGTCTGGGAAACGTCAGAGTCCTGCATTCATACCGCCGATCTAGGTCCATTGATCGGGTTTGCAACTGATCGTGCCAGTCGGGACGAAGTCTTTGTTTGCGCC
>CALGEE010000016.1 GCA_937881525.1 uncultured Sphingomonadales bacterium
TCAGTTTTACTCTTATCGCCGCTCGGTGCACGAGCACCAGCCCGACTATGGCCGGTTGATCTCTTGCATCTGCCTGTAACGTCCAAGAGCATAAACCCCGGCGGTGAAATTACTGCAAAATTCGAAAAACTACAATATATACCAAGTATATTGAGGCGCAGCCCGGTGTTGCCACAGGGCAAAGTCATTTGGCTTGGCGGCTCTGGTATGCAGAGGTCTTTTCCAGCAAAGCGCCGCGCCCAAAAGTTTTGAGCCTATCTAACAAACCGTTATAACCTGCAATACTTTCTGATCAGCCTATAGGGTCTTTGGAAAAGATCGAAAATAGACGCCCGTCCGTTACTGCAAACCCCAATGCGATAATGGCAAATCCAATCCATGCCTCAGGCCCCATTTTTTCTCCAAGGAACACAACACCCAGTCCGATCGCGAAAGGTGGAATAAGCAGGGTGACCAGCAATAGATTGGCTGTTCCAGCACGAACAAGAATGGCAAAGTACAAAACATATGCCAATGCCGTCGACAAAGCCGCCATGCCCAACAGAGCGCCCCACACGCTGGCGGATAGCTCAAGATTGGGTGGTCCGTCAAACACAAGCACAATTGGTATCATCAGTAAGCTACTACCAACCAACATGCCAAGTGCATTCATCAACGGCGTTTGGCCAGCTAATGCAGTCTTCCCCCACACGCCGGCAAATGCATAGGAAAGGGTCGCACCAAGAATAGCGAGCTGAGCAAGGTTACTGGGATTAAAGTCGGTCAGCGCGCTTGGCCCCATGATAAAAGCGACCCCCGCAATACCTAATGCTGCACCAATAATTTTCCTTGCAGTCAAGGGCTCATCAATGAGCAGGAACCCGGCAACGACAGCGGCAAACATGGCTGTGGTTCCGTTCAAAATGGAAGCTAACCCGCTTGCAATCTGTGTTTGACCCCAAAAAATTAGCGAAAATGGAATGGCATTATTCAGTGCACCCATCACCAGATAGGCCCCCCAGACACTTGGGGATTTTGGAATTGCAATTCCGTTAAGCACGACAATCAAGGCCAAGATAGGCACGGCCCAAACGACCCTATGCAGGGTAATGGTCAGCGGAGGAACTTCACTTAAAGCAACTTCACCAAAGAAGAACGATCCGCCCCAGACCGCTGCGAGCAAAAGCAACATGAACGTAGATTTGATATCAAGTGTTAGCCCAGCGGCTTTATTCATATCAATTTGTCCCGTTTCAGTGCTGTTGCTATTTTCATATCAGCCGAAGGGGCCATGACAAACCGTTTCTTACGTCATAGGCCCGCTGCACAACACCATTTCAACACGAAATGAGGGCAGCGCCTGCCTGGGCGGGCGCATACGTCCGGTGGTGACATCACGGCAAAATTTGAGCAATAACCATAGGTTCCAACATGTTGGGATGGTGAACGCGCCTGCCGGGGGGCAGGCAGGCGCAGCCCAAGCGCATTGGCGCTTTGTCCCGCGTTGTCTAAATTCATCAGCGGCGCCACAAAGCCTCGCTCCGCGCCCGCCCTGCCACATAGGGCGACCGGTTGGTTTTGGTTCGGAGGTGG
>CALGEE010000017.1 GCA_937881525.1 uncultured Sphingomonadales bacterium
AGAAATCAACGCACGGTCAATGCGGCGACAATATGCGGCCAGATAGTCGGCCTCAGATGGAATTCCAAGCTCAGCTAAGTCGGCACCCCCTAACCCCGCTACGATGTCTGGAGGCATCCGGAACATCATCGCATGATAGGCGAAGTCGGCGAGCGGGTGCCCTAGTGTTGACAATTCCCAATCCAGAACCGCCAGCACGCGTGGTTCTGTCGGATGGAATATCATGTTATCGCAGCGAAAATCGCCGTGAACGATGCTAGTCTCATCGCCGAGCGGAATATTAGCCGGCAGCCATTCGACCAATTTGTCCATTTCTGTATCACGCCCGGCATCGGCATCTTCGAGATACTGCTTCGACCAACGCGCAATCTGTCGCTCGAAATAATTGCCGGGCCTGCCGAAGTCAGAAAGGCCAACCGAAGCGGGATCAATTCTATGAAGGGACGCAATTGTAGCATTCATAGCATCAAAATAGGCTGCGCGGCCGCTTGTTTCGACATCAGGAAATGTGGCATCCCAAAAAATACGCCCTTCAACCATCTCCATGATAAAAAACGAAGTGCCGATAATGCTATTATCTTCACAAAGACCGTAAACCTTAGCCACAGGAAAACTGGTAGTTCCAAGCGCTGATAAAATTCGCGCTTCTCGATCAACCGCATGTGCACCCTTTAACAAATCACCCAGTGGCTTGCGGCGTAATACGTACGACTTTGTATTCGTGATAAGCTTATAAGTCGGATTAGACTGGCCGCCTTTAAATTGTTCAACTGTGAGAGGCCCAGCAAAGCCTTCAACATTTCCAGCCATCCAGGCGACCAATGCCTGCTCGTCGAACAGATGTTCTAACCTAACAGGCGTTGTGCCCATGTTTGCATCTGTGCCCGTAATCATAAAATCAACTCCACAACCAGAATTTACAGGCGCAACAGGGTCAGGCCAATCATCATGCACATAACTTGATGCACAATATCGCTGCCGCTCTTGGTCGACACCTGCTTCGACATAGGGGAAAAGCGCACCTTGTCAGGCGCGGATACCCGCCGACGACACTTAAAACTGGCACCTTCGCGTCGTCGTCCTCGTGGAACTTAGGCTATCGGATTATTAATGCTCGTAGTTCTTGAGCGCCGTATCGCGATTATAGGGGGTGAGCTCGTTAATGCGTCCCTGCTCTACCTTTTCCAGCCAGTTAGGGTCCGCAAGAAGAACCCGGCCCAGTGCTACGAGATCAAACTCGTTGCGCTCGAACATCTTTACAAGATCCTCCAGACGACCCAACATCGGAGACGACACGCCTTCGACAAAATCCTGCATCAAATCTCGATCCATACCGATCGATCCTACGGTGATCACTGGCTTACCCGTAATCTCCTTGATCCAACCACCAAGATTTTTGTGGTCCCCCTCGAACTCTGGTTCCCAAAAACGGCGCTGCGAAGCATGGAAAATATCCACCCCAGCGCGGGCCAACGGGTCGAGCCAGCGGTGCAGCTCGTCCGGATCGGCAGCTAGTTTTACATCATAGTCATAGGTCTTCCATTGCGAGACACGAAAGATGATGGCAAAGTCTTCGCCTACCGCTGCTCGGCAGGCGGCAACAACCTCGGCCGCAAATGTGGCGCGGTCCGCAATGTCCGACCCGCCATAGCGATCATTTCTTAGGTTGGTTCGATCCCAGAAGAATTGATCGAAAATATACCCATGGGCCCCATGCAATTCTATTGCGTCGCATCCAATCTCTTTTGCCAAGCGCGCAGATTTTGCAAAGGCGGCGACAGTAGCATCAATATCCTGTTGGGTCATGGCGCGACCACCCTCGATGTCAGGCCCGGCGAAGCCTGATGGACTAACCAACGGAGCGTGTGGTGAATCAGGGAAGTTGAAATCCATACAGCCGCCGACGTGCCATAACTGCGGAACGAACATTCCGCCTTCGGCGTGGACGGCATCAATTGCGCCCTTCCATCCGGCGAGCGGTTCCTCGCCGTCAAATAGCGGGATGTTGTCCGCGGCAACGGCATGATCAATCGCTACTCCAGTGCCCTCGGTTATAATCGTACCGACACCACCAGCGGCACGTCGGCGGTAATATTCTGCCCCGTCGCCTCCCAGTACGCCCCCAGGAGCAAAATAACGCGACATCGGGGCCATGCAAAAACGGTTTGGAGCTTTCAGCGACTTACACGCGAACGGTGCATGCAGCGGAGCAAGCAAGGCGGCTAAATCGCCAAGCGGAGCAGTAGACATCAAATTAAATCCCTTAAAAATAAGAGCAGTGCTTCATTATAGGCAGAGGGGCTCTCGAGCTGTGGGGAATGTCCTGTGTCCATTGTTAAAAGCGTACCATTCGCAGAACAGTTTGCAGCAAAGCCTGCAATCGCAGGGTCGGCAATTGCATCTCTTGCTCCGCCAATCGACAGAACAGGGAAAGTAAAGGATGCCAGCAGTTCGCGCTGATCAAGCGTTGCAAGACCGGCAAGTGTTTCGCTCGCGCGCGGCGCAGTTGCCAAGAACCCTCGCTCGACCCAACCGATCATTGCCTCGCTTGCACCTTCACCCGATGCACCCTCAGCTAGCGCCCGGAAAAAGCCGGGGCGGTCAGCGGTAATTGCGCCAGCGATTGCGAGAACGTCTTCAGGCATGCCGCCGTGTGGAAACCCGTCGCCTTGCACATAACGAGGCGATGCCCCGCAGGTCAGAATAAGTCCTGCGACACGATTGCCAAGCAACGCAGCAGCCGCAACTGCTACGGCGGCGCCCAAGGACCAGCCATTTAACGCAACACGCGGTACATCGCAGCGATCGATGATCGCAGCAACATCGCCGGCAATCGCAGCAATCGACATGTCGGTAAAATCCCGATCGGAACGACCGCAGCCACGGTGATCAATCACAATGGCGCCATGGCCCGCGGCAAGGAGCCCCTCGACCGCCGAAGCCCAATAATCTCCAGACATGCCCCAACCATGGATCAGTACGACCGGCAATCCGGGCGCGCGATGGTGCTCAAAGTAAACTCGGCCACCAGTATCAGTTTCAAAATAAGCCATAAGAGCTCCTATGCAGG
>CALGEE010000018.1 GCA_937881525.1 uncultured Sphingomonadales bacterium
AGATTCCCTTTTCGAAACTGAGAGCGGAGCATGTCCTCACACTTCAGGAATATAAACGCGACCTGGAGGATCTCGCCAACACAACCGAGATAGCGGCATTGCCCAAACAAGAGCAGTTGGTTTATTGGATAAACCTGCACAATTTGACAGTGACGATGCTGATCGCCGAGAACTATCCCGTTATGAAACCTAGCAATCTGTTGATTGGCGAGGGCAAGGTTCCTCTCCAAGAGGCAAAAGTGATTTCCGTAAACGGTTCGAAGCTAAGCCTGCGCGACATCCGGGAAAATATCGTATACCCCAACTGGGAAGATCCAAAGGTCATTTACGGCTTCTTCTTGGGCGACATCGGATCACCCTCGATGCAAGGGCAATCATTTACTGCAGAAAACGTCGACCGCCTTCTCGATCAGAATGCTAACGAGTTTGTAAACTCGCTGCGAGCCTTCAGCCGCGGTGGTGTCTCCAAGATCTACAAAGATGTGGCGCGTTTCTATTTCACAAATTTCGACGGCGACCTTCGACAGCATTTCGAGCAATATATGTGGGATGAAGTCTATGAAGAATTTGCTGCTGTAAAAATGTTTAAGGTCAAGTCTTATGAATATGACATCGCTGACATGGAAGGCGGTCATGCAGATCATGTGATCGGCAATCTGACCATCAACGGTAAACCTGTAAATGACTCGCGAACTTTTGCGATCGCTTCCTACACAAACCAGATCAAGGGAAAGACCGAGATACTGCTCAAGCAAGGCAGGATCAAACGCGGGAAAGTAATAGTTGGCTATGAAGAAGATACATTAAGCGAAGGCAATAAGCCGAATATGAAATCGTCCGAGCAACGACCTTAGAGGCGAAGCCGCCATGGTTCAGGCACTGGAACCCTGGGTTCCCTACCAGTTGTTTGAACTTGAGAATCCGTTAACACCTAAAGTATTCTGCTAAGTCATCGAAAACATTCTAACATATCATTTCCGCAAGGCGTGAAAGGCGTCCTTATACGATGATTGTCAGTTAGTTCTGACGACGGACAGACAGCTATCAGGTCGTATTTTTGACCTTATCCTGCGTTTTGGTGTCGAAGTCGCTTGCGTCATGTCGTTCATGCAATTGGCTGGCGGGGTCGCCCATCACGCGGTTGACCATGCGCCCGCGCTTGACGGCGGGCCGCTCTGCGATCTGATCGGTCCAGCGGATGACATTTTTATATTCATGCACCGAAAGGAACATTCCTGCGTTGTAAATCAGCCCTTTGACCAGCGCCCCATACCAGGGCCAAATCGCCATATCAGCAATGGTATAAGCATCGCCTGCCATATATTCGCGCTCCGCCAAATTGCGATCTAGGACGTCCAATTGCCGTTTTACCTCCATCGCAAAACGGTCAATGGCATACTCGAATTTGAACGGCGCATATGCGTAAAAATGACCAAAGCCCCCGCCTAAATAAGGCGCGCTGCCCATTTGCCACATGAGCCAGTTGATGGTCTCAGTTCGTGCATGATGCTCGGTCGGAAGGAACGCACCGAATTTCTCTGCCAGATACAGCAGGATCGAACCGGACTCGAACACACGCGTTGGTGTGGGCGTTGAATGGTCGAACAAAGCGGGGATTTTGGAATTGGGGTTGGCATCGACAAAGCCGCTCGAAAACTGGTTGCCGTCACGGATGTTAACCAGCCACGCATCATATTCCGCGCCGCTGTGGCCAAGTGCCAGCAGCTCCTCAAGCATTACCGTGACCTTCACGCCGTTCGGAGTTGCGAGCGAATATAGCTGCATCGGGTGTTTACCGACCGGGCGCTCCTTGTCATGGGTGGCACCGGCGACTGGCCGGTTGATGTTTGCGAACTGGCCGCCATTTTCGGTATTCCACTCCCAGACATCGGCGGGAGTATATTCGGAAAAAGTCTGGGTCATGCGATGCTCCTTGGAAAATGGTTCAAGTGCAGCATAGTCATTGGACGCGCCCGTGCCACTGGAAAAACGCTAACCCAAGGCAAGGCTTGCAGGACCATTTGGTCCCGCCTGATAACATCGAATGCAACATATAGAGGTTGACGTTCACGTAAACTTTTGGCCATAGTCATGCGACTGGAATGCAAGGGAAAAACAACATGTCCGCCACTGTCGAAATTACCAACGACATCGCCTTGATCCGTATGGACGACGGCAAAGCCAATGCCATCAACTTCGACATGCTCGCGGCGCTAAACAGCGCACTCGATACCGCTGAAGCGAATGCCAAAGCCATTGTGCTGACGGGACGTGATGGGCGCTTCTCGGGCGGGTTTGACCTGAACGCATTTGCCAGCCTTGGGGCCGACGGCGTATATAAATTGCTGGATGCCGGCGCGGAGTTATTGCTGCGCTTGTACGGCGGAGTGTTGCCCGTGGTCGCCGCCTGCAACGGCCATGCGATTGCGATGGGTGTTTTCATCTTGCACGCGTGCGACACGCGTATTGGCACCGCAGGCGACTATAAAATTGGCGCGAACGAGGCGATCACGGGCATGAACTTGCCTATTTTCGCGATGGAGCTCGCGCGCGATCGCCTGAATCCGTCGCACCTGACGCGCGCGATGATTCAGGGCTTGATCTATAATCCCGAAGGTGCAGTCAAGGCGGGTTATCTCGACATGCTTGCAGAGGCAGGCACGGTAGAAGCCAAAGCCATCACCGTTGCCAGTCAGCTCGCGCAACTTCCCGCTCCGGCATACGCATGGAACAAGACCGCCATCCGCAAACCCACCCTCGACCGCATCCGCGCGAGCTTGGGTGCGCATCATAAGCTTTGACGAAAGGTTTTAGATCGCTGCCAACGGCGCACAGGCCTCTTGCGTCCAAGCAAGCGCCTCGCCATCCAATTGTGGGCCGACAACGTCCAAGACCCGTGCGTGGTAATCATTCCACCAGCGCACTTCATCGCTGTTCAGCAAGCTGACGTCCACTAATGTCTTGTCGATAGGTGCGAAGGTAAGGGTTTCGAAACCGAGATAGCGCCCCTCTGCGCCGGCGATTGCGCGGTCCTCGACCAACACCAGATTTTCAATGCGGATGCCATACTCGCCTTGCTTGTAATAGCCCGGCTCGTTCGACAGGATCATGCCCGCTTGCAACGGCTCGTCGCTGCCCGCTTGCCCACCGGCGAACTTGGCGACGCGCTGCGGTCCCTCATGGACCGCAAGGAAGCTGCCGACGCCATGGCCAGTGCCATGTGCGTAATCAAGGCCGGCTTGCCACAAGGATGCGCGCGCCATCGTATCCAATTGCGCGCCTCTGGTGCCCTCGGGAAAGACGGCGCAGGCCAAGGCAATATGGCCCTTCAGCACACGGGTGAAGCGGTCTTTCATTTCTGCGGTTGGCGCTCCGGGGCCTACCCACATGGTTCGAGTAACGTCAGTGGTGCCGTCCAGATATTGCCCGCCGCTGTCGACCAAATAGATGCTGTTGGGTTCAATAGCCCGGTTGGTGCTTTCATCGACCTTATAATGGCAGTGCGCGCCGTTGGGGCCCGTGGCTGAGATCGTGTCGAATGACAGATCCTTGAGCATGCCGGTATCTTCGCGGAATGCCTTCAACCGTGCGGCGGCGGACAATTCGTTCAATTCGCCTTTATACGAAGTTTCGCGCATCCAATGTAGGAAGCGGCTCAAGGCGGCGCCATCGCGGGCTTGTGCAGCGCGGTGGCCGGATTGCTCAATGGGGTTTTTGACCGCCTTAGGCAATATCGTCGGGTCGCGTGCTTCGATGATATGCGCGCCGCCAGCTTGCAGCGCACCGAAAATCGCGGCCACGGCACGGTCGGGGTCAACCGCAATGCGCTTGTCCTTCATCGACCGCAATTCGGGCACAAATTCCGAAGGATCGCGCAGGCGCACGGCATTGCCAAGGTGGGCGCGGACGGCGTCATCCACTTTTTCCGGCGCTACAAATAAATCCGCGGTGCCATCGGCATGGGCAAGTACGAAACTGAGCGCAACGGGCGTGTTCGACACGTCGGAGCCGCGGACATTCAGCAACCATGCGACCGAATCCAGGGCGGAAATCACCGTGCTGTCGAGGTTGTTCGCCGTCAGCCATTCGGCCACAGCGGCGCGTTTTTCGGCGCTGCTTTGCCCTGCATATTGGGTGTCATGTACGATCAACTTGGCCAGGCTTTTCTGCGGCTGTTCGGCCCATACCCTGTCGATTGGATTGCTTTTGACTGCAACGAGTTCAGCGCCCTTGGCGGCCAGTGCCTTGGTCGCGCTTTCCACCCAGCCTTTGGTGTGCACCCACGCGTCATAGCCAATGCGCGCGCCTGTTGGGGCGTGGCCCTTCAACCAGTCAGCAATGCTCGTTTGTGGCACGCCCACATATTGCCAATGTTTGCCATCGACCTGCTCGCGTACTTGAAGCGTGTAGCGACCATCGGTGAAGATCGCAGCCTCTTCGGAAAGTACGACCGCAGACCCGGCTGACCCGCCAAAGCCCGTGAGCCAACCAAGCCTTTGCGCATAATCGCCAACATATTCCGACATATGCTCGTCGCAGATAGGAACAACGAAGCCGTCTAGTTGTTCTTTCTTCAATTGTTCGCGCAGGGCGGCGAGGCGGGCTTCATAGCTAGACATATCGGACTTCCGTTCATATGGTTATGCCATCCATATACGCGAGGAAGTTGTCTCATGAAAGCACTGCTCCCACTGATTTTTGCAATCAGCGCATTATCCTCACCCTCAATTGCCCAGAAAGAAGCCATGACCGAAGAAGCTACCGCGCAGATCAAGCCCCCAATCGCTGCAAAGCGCCCGCATCAGGCGACATATCATGGCGTGACCATGACCGACGATTATTATTGGTTAAAAGATCAAAGTTATCCGACAATCGATGATGCCGAGATTTTGACGCATGTAAAAGCAGAGAACGCCTATTTCGAAGCGCAAATGGCGCCGCAGGCACAGCTTACGGAAACGATTTTTCAGGAAATGAAGGGCCGCGTCAAAGAAGACGACAGTTCGGTCCCGCAAAAGGATGGT
>CALGEE010000019.1 GCA_937881525.1 uncultured Sphingomonadales bacterium
CCTGCCCAGGCGGCGGGCCTGAAAGGGCGCGGTTCGTTAGCCGAAGACATGCCTGCTGATATCGTCATCTATGATTATGAAAAGCTCGACAGCCTACCGGCGGAACGCGCGTGGGATTATCCGGCTGGCGAATGGCGGCTGATCCAGAAGGCGACGGGTTACAATTACATCATCGTCAATGGCGAGATCACATTCATCGACGGCGAATGCACGCAGGCGACACCCGGCCAACTGCTGCGCCACGGTTCGGCCTGACCGTGGAGAGTTCAATGACCGCGATTTTTCCTGACAATTTTGGCTTAGTCTTTGATGCGGACAATCATTATTGGGAATCAAGCGACGCCTTTACCCGGTACCGCGACCCCAAATTCAACGACCGAGGGCTGCGCGTCGTCCAAATTGATGGCAAACTATGCTACTTCATCGGCAACAAGCCACACCCGATCCTTCCTGGCCCCGGCGACGCGCACGGGCGGCCCGTGCCGGGTAGTCTGCTCGATTATTTCGCAGGCAAGGCATCGAGTGATCCGCACAACGCCAATCTCTGGTCCGAAATCCCCGCCGAGCACCCCGAATGGTTCAACCGCGACGCGCGGCTGAAGACGATGGACGCGCAAGGGATTGCTGCCTGCTGGATGTTTCCTTCGCACGGCGTTTGTATCGAAGGTCCGATGCAGCCGGACATTGAAGCCTCGCTGCATATCATCAGTGCCTTCAACCGGTGGCTGCATGACGATTGGGGCTTTGCCTATCAGGATCGCATCTTCGCGGCACCCCTGCTCTCGCTGTCGGATCTCGATCACGCCTTGTGTGAACTGGAATGGGTATTAGCACGCGGCACGCGCATCATCGCCATTCGCAACGGTCCAGCCTTTACCCGCGAAGGGATGCGCTCTCCCGCTGATCCGATGTTCGATCCGTTCTGGGCACGCGTTGAGGAAGCCGGAATCACCGTCACCGCGCATATTGGCTTTGAAGATGGCTATGAGGATGTTGATGCCGCGATTGGCCGCGTCTGGGGGCTGGATCTGAAAGGAAAGACCAAAACAATTTCCGTGGGCCACGCTGCCAGTTTCGGTTTTGACGCGCAGCTGATCCACATGATGCAAAAACACCGGCTGATCCGGGATTTCGCCACAATGCTAATCGCCCACGGCTTGTTCACGCGCTTTCCGCGCCTGCGCCTTGCCTATATCGAAAATGGCGGCACATGGGTCGGCTCGTTGCTTCACGACTTGCAAGTCTCGCACGTGCAGAACCCCGGCATGTATGCACAAAACCCTGTCGATCAGTTTCACCGCAATTGCTGGGTCGCCCCCTTCGTCGAAGACGAAGTTCTAGAGCTCGCCAAGCATTTGCCCGTCGAGCGTATCCTCTTCGGATCCGACTGGCCCCATGCTGAAGGGATTGGGCAGCCCCGGGATTTCTTGCGCAATCTGAGTGGCTTTTCACACCGCGATCAGCAGCGGATCATGATGGACAACGCCCGCGAACTGACCTTCGCCTGATATCCCCTTATCGAAAGCAATTGTTCGAATATGCACCCGCGTCTCCATGCCGAAACTCATCCCGATAACCCCGCGCTTATCATGGCGGCGACCGGGGCCAGCGTTACTTATGCACAGCTCGAAGCCCGCGCCAATTGCGGTGCACATGCCTTGCGAAACCTTGGCCTCAAAAACGGCGATGCGTTGGCAATAGTATGCGATAACAGACTGGATTTCTTTGATATTTATTGGGCGGCTCAGCGCGCAGGTCTGGTCCTTGTCCTGCTGTCGGCACGGCTGAAGATCGACGAGATTGCCTATATTGTGAATGACAGTGGGGTTGAGGCGGTGCTGATTTCTGACGCGATGGTGGACACGGCGCGCGATGTTTTGGCCAATTGCACTGCGATGCCAAGGCTAAAAGCGATCGTAA
>CALGEE010000020.1 GCA_937881525.1 uncultured Sphingomonadales bacterium
CCGTGGCCGGAGTAAGTGCAGGCGCCGTCTGCTGGTTCGACCGCTTCTTGTTTCACTCCGGCAGTGGCCCCATGCGCCCGCTGAAAGGCTTGGGGCTGATCAAGGGCGGCGCCTGCCCGCACTATTCAACGGAAACAGACAGACAACCGGCGCTACTCCGCGCGGTTGCGGGGCGCACCATGCCTGACACGGTTGCAATCGACGACGGAGTCGCAGTGGTTTTTGACGCATCCGGTCCGGTAGACCTATGCAGTGCAGAGCCTGATGCGTCAGCCTATCATATAAAACGTGCAGCCGATGCCACGGTCACACAGACCCGTCTTTCCTTATGACGCCCCGGCCTGGTCCAGAAGCCAGCGTATGACCGACGCGACTTCTGGCGTGCGCTCACTGCTGGGTTTAGCAAGCAAATAAAAGGACCGTGTCGGTTTCAACTCAATGTCAAAGGGTTTGACCAGTTTGCCAGCTTTCAACTCCTGATCAACAAAGGGAAATATCCCCAAGGACACCCCTTGCCCTTCAAGCGCGGCATGCATCACCGTATTTGTATCCGTAATGGTGATTTCCTCTTTCAGCGTCAGACCTGCGCAACCCGCTAGGGTAAGCCATGCCGCCCATTCGGACCGGTCGCGTTGGTGAATGATCGTGTAGCGCGCCAAGTTTTTAGGGCTTTTTAAACCGCCCCGTTCGGCCATCAACGCTTTGCTCAGAACAGGCGCATAAGTGATGTCCATCAGGTGGTAGTTTTGTAGACCTGACCAGCTTCCTTCACCCCAATCTACCGCCAGATGCGTCCCCATCATGACGGCATCGGTGATGCGCGGGCTGTCATGCAAGATCAGTTCGATGTTGGGCAGATCGCTGCGAAATTGCGCAAGGCGCGGCACCAGCCAACGGGTGCCGAAAATTGGCCCGACAGCAAGGGTCACTGTCTTGCGAGTGCTTTGGCCGTACACTTCGACCTCAGCCCTGATATCATCAAACGCTTTGGTCAAAACGCGGCTCAAGGATCGCCCCTTGTCGGTCAGTACAACGGCCCGCGTCTTGCGGATGAACAGCTTGCAGCGCCAATCTCGCTCCAACTCGCGGATTTGATTGCTCACGGTTGTCGCACTGACGCAAAGCTCATCAGCGGCGTCCTTGAAGCTGAGCCGCCTCGCTGCAACCTCGAAGGTACGCAAGGCTGTCAGTGGCAATTTCCTTGGCGTGCGTCGCATATGTAACCCGTCCTATAACCGTAGTTATCTTTATTTATGGTTGCCAGACAAGTTGTTTGTCGACAAACCTTGCGACAGCGAGAGTGCAGAGGTCACAAACACACAGGTTCCATGGATCACACATCTGACATTGTACCGCGCAGACGCACCGGAGGTCGGCGTAAATCCGGGGACCCGCAAGCCACGCAGGGCGCACCCCGCGCAGCACCAATTGCCGGTCGCCTCAATCCGCTGGACGATGAGGGACTTGCGCGCATTCATGCAGCCTCACTCGACATCCTTGATCGGGTCGGAATGAGCGAGGCACCACAGGTTGTGGTTGATGCCGTCACAGCACGCGGTGGCAAGCTGACCTCGGACGGTCGGTTGCTGTTTCCACGTGTGCTTGTCACCCAAGCGCTTGAGGGATTTCGCCGTGGGTTTCAGCTTTTTGGCAGGGCAGAAAGTCAGGATCTGGACCTTACCGGGGCAAAGGTTCATGCGGGCTCTGGCGGGGCCTCACCCAGTATCGTGGACATGTCGGACGGCACCTACCGCGCCGCAACGCTGGCCGATCTTTATGACGCTGCGCGGCTTGTGGACAAGCTTGAACACGTGCAATTTTTCTCGCGCTCGATGATTGCAGGCGATATGCTGACCACACATGCGCTGGACGTAAACACCGCCTTCGCATCTTTGGCGGGAACGTCAAAACACGTGATGGTCAGCGCCAGCCACCCGGCGCACGTCAGCGACATCGCGCAAATGTGCTATGCGATTGCCGGGTCAGAACAGGCATTCCGCGAAAAGCCGTTCCTGTCCCTCAATATCAACCACGCTGTCCCGCCACTGCGCTTTGACGCCGACGCCTGCGAGGTCATGGCCGCCGCTGTGCAGTCAGGAATTCCAGTGATGGTGAACACCTTCGGGCAGATGGGTGCGTCCAGTCCTGTCACCATTGCAGGCTGTCTGGCGCAGACCAATGCAGAAACTTTGGCTGGTATGCTGTTTGCCTGGACCCTCGACCCAGACGTGCGCGCGATCTATGGTGCGCGCCCAATGGTGACGGACCTGCGATCAGGCGGCATGGCGGGTGGCAGCGGCGAGCAAGCGATCCTGACTGCAGCGGCCACCCAAATTGCTCGCTTCTATGATCTGCCCAATTCAACAATTGCAGGCGCGACAGACAGCAAGCTGCCGGACGCGCAATCGGGGTTTGAAAAGGCCTTGTCGGTAACACTTGCCGCCCAAGCCGGGGCCAACCTGATCACTCAGGCCGCCGGCACGCAGGCCGGCCTGATGGCCACCTCTTTGGAGGCTTACGTCATCGACAACGATATGCTAGGCGCGATCTTGCAAGCTGCGGGTTCCATCGAAGTGAGCAAAACAACCTTATCGACGGAAACGATCGCCCAGATTGTCCACGCTGAGGGCCATTTTCTTGGCCACGCCGACACGTATGCGCGCATGAAATCAGATTTTGTATACCCCAGCCATGCCGACCGGCAGGCTCCCGAGGCATGGCTTGCCAGTGGGGCGCCAAACATCAACACCTCAGCGCGCAAGACTGTGACAGACACGCTTGCCCGCCACTTTCCACGGCATATAAGTGCAGAAATTGAACAAGACTTGCGGGCGCGTTTCGATATCCGCCTGCCTGCCACAAGGATGACAGCTCCATGAAAATCGCAGTGATCGGCGCAGGTGCCATGGGTTCCATCTATGCGGCCTTGCTGGCGGACGCGGGGCACGAAGTCTGGGCCGTCGACACATGGGGTGCGCATGTCGATGTAATCAATGCGAAGGGTCTGCGCGTTGAAGGGCCCAGTGGCGATCGGACAGTCACATCGGTGCGCGCAACCACCCAAATCGCGGATGTAGGGACCTGTGACCTGTGTATCCTTGCCACCAAAGCCTCGGGAGTGGGTTCGGCTGCGCACGCAGCCGCTGCGGTTATCGGCCTCGATGCGATGGTTTTGACGATCCAGAACGGACTTGGCGCGGGCGAACGTATCGCGCAACACATGCCCACAGACAATGTCCTTTTGGGGGTTGCTGACGGTTTTGGCGCTTCCATGAAAGGCCCCGGCCACACCCATCATAACAGCATGAATCTGATCCGCATAGGAGAGATGGGCGGCGGTGTCACGGATCGATTGAAGCGCGTCGAGGCTGTCTGGCAGGGGGCAGGTTTCAACGCCAAGGCGTTCGAAAACATTACCCAGTTGATCTGGGAAAAGTTTCTGTGCAACGTGACCTTCAGCGCACCCTGCACAACCTTCAACGTCAAGGTCGGCGAGTTGATGGATCATCCCGACCAATGGCAGATTGCCATTGGTGCAATGCTTGAGGCCTATACGATTGCGCAGGCCAAAGGAGTGCCATTATCATTTGATGATCCAGTCGCCTATGTCACGGCCTTCGGCGCAGGTATGCCAAAAGCACGCCCTTCCATGTTGCTGGATCACATGGCAGGACGCGTCTCTGAACTGGATGCAATCAACGGGATCGTGCCGATCATGGGCCGGGAATTGGCCATCTCCACCCCGTACAATAACACGCTCACCGCCATTCTGCGCCAACGCGAAGCCGCATTTGAGAAGAAAACCCTATGAACATCGGATCCTTTCTACATCGAGACCAAGCGCTCTATGGTGTGTTCAACGGTGAAACCGTTGCTCCGGCAAGCCCCGGCCTCATTGCGCAATACCCTACCTTGCGCGACCTGCTGGATGCTGAAAAATCTGAAGCGTTGAAAGGCTCCGTGAACCTGTCCGCAACAATCCCCATCGCCGAGATCACATTCCAGCCGCCCATTCCAAACCCGCGCAAGATTATCTGTGTTGGTATGAACTATCCCAAGCCCTACCCCGTTGATGGCGTGGCCCCGCCCAGCCCTGAACACATCATCCTGTTTGGCAAGGAAAGCGAGACACTTGTCGGGCATGGTGCCACTCTGGAGGTACCGCGCGGCACACCGGCCGACAGCTTTGACTATGAGGGCGAAATTGCGGTTGTGATCGGGAAAACCGCTCGTCATGTGACGCCAGTTCAGGCGATGGATCATGTGCTGGGCTATGCCCCTTTCAACGATGGTTCAGTGCGCGAGTGGCAGAAACACTCGATCTATGCAGGCAAGAATTTTGCAAACTCAGGGTCATGGGGGCCGTGGATCGCAACTGCTGATGACCTGCCGCCTGTCGAGGATTTGCACCTCACTGTCACCTTGAACGGGGAAACGTTGCAATCTGCATATGGGCAAGAGATGATTTTCTCACTGCCCGAACAGATCGCCTATGCCTCATCATTGTTTACTTTGTATCCGGGCGATGTGATCGCCACAGGATCGCCGGATGGTACCGGCGGCAGTCGGGTTCCCAAGAGGTATTTGAGAGCACATGACGTCCTTACGATAAGCATTCAAGGGATCGGGACACTGTCGAACGCTGTCTCATAGAACAAGCCCGTCAAAGAAACGGAAGATCGACAACCTCTTCTCGAGTCGGTCCCTTAGGACGCATGAACTCGACCGATTGACCAACCCCGATGTCACGGCTGATCAGCGCAAATCCAATGTTTTGGCGCAGACGCGGCGGTCAAACACAGGCGGTCATCTCGCCAGTGTTGTCAGACAAAGTCTAACAGGTCTCAAAGTACCACGATCACACAAATCTATGAAGCG
>CALGEE010000021.1 GCA_937881525.1 uncultured Sphingomonadales bacterium
TCGCGAAATTCGGCTCTGAATTGGGCAAACCCGTGCTGGGCATCGTGCACAATCCGCAAATATTCCTAAGCCATAAGGACTGCGTCGAGACGGCCCTCGCCCCTAATGTGGGTCTGATGACACTGGCCGATCACGCCGCCTCTTATCCCGGATATCCCAGATAAACAACGATTTCGCGACCTTCAGAAGCATGATAACCTATCTTCATCAATAGCTTAGAGATGATGGAGCGGCGATTTGGTGACGGACGCGACGGGTGAAGCGGAAACTGGGCCACTTCGGCTGGAATTTGATCGCTCGGTGAAGGTGGAATTCAGCGGTTCTGCAATCAGTTCGGATGGCGGATTGCTGCTGCATCGGGAACTCGACGATGCCCTTGGTTTGTCGGACATGGCGGCGGGTCTGCTTGCCGACATTCGGACCGGTCGGAACGGGCGGCACCGCCTCCCTGGTTTTCTGCGACAGTCGGTCTTTTCCCGCCTTGCCGGATATGAGGACGTCAATGACGCCGACCGGCTGTGCCGCGATCCGGTGATGCGGCAGATTGTCGGTGGACGGGCGGTGAAGACGGGCGCGGCCTCGGCCAGTGCCATGGGCCGGTTCGAGACCGAGATGCTGACCCAGCCTGAGAACCTCGCGGCGCTGGTCGAATTGCCGGGCCGTTGGATTGACGCCGTGCATGACAAGCGCCCTCCGAAGGTCATCACTCTCGACATGGACAGTTCGGAAAGCCCGGTGCACGGCGACCAGGAGGGATCGGCATGGAATGGCCATTTCCAGAAGAAGTGCCTGCACCCGCTTTTCGTGTTCAACCAGTTCGGCGATCTGGAACGGTGTTCCTTGCGGCCCGGCAATGTCCACAGCGCTGATGGCTGGAAGGATGTGCTGAAGCCGGTGCTGGCGCGCTATTCCGCCTCTTCCCGGCCTTCGATCAAAAGGCGGCGGTTCCGGGCCGATGCGGCTTTCGCCATCCCGGCGCTGTTTGACTTGCTGGAGGCTGAGGGCTGGGATTATGCCATCCGCATGAAGAGCAATGCCAAACTCCACGAACGGATTGATCACCTGACAAAGCGTGCCCCCGGTCGACCGCCGAACTACGTCGTGCGCCTCTACACCAGCTTCCACTACCGGGCGAAAAGCTGGTCAAAGGCCCGCCGGATCGTGGCGAAGGTCGAGTTCCATCCCGGCGAACTGTTCCCGACCGTCGGCTTCATCGTCACCAATCGCAGCCTGCCGAATGAGCGGGTAATGGCCTTCTACCAGGGCCGGGGCACCGCCGAGCAGCACATCAAAGAGGGCAAGTATGCGCTCAAGTGGACGCGGCTTTCCTGCATGAAGTTCGCCGCAAATGCGGTGCGGCTTCAGCTTCATGCGCTGGCCTACAATCTGGCCAACTTCCTGAGGACAGCGGCGACGCCGGAACTGATTGAACGTTGGTCGCTGACATCCCTGCGCGAACGCCTGATCAAGACTGGTACGCGGCTTGTGCGCCATGGCCGCTATGCTATCTTCCAGATGGCCGAGGTCGCCATCCGGCGTGATGTGTTCGCCGCCATTCTGGACATGATCAACACCCTGCGCGGACCGCCAATAGGAAGGGCGTGCGCATGACCGGAGCAACGGCCAAATCCACGAGATCAAACGCTGGCAACGGAAAAGCCTTGTCCGGCGCATGGCCAAATCACGACTTTGGCTGCCAAACCGACAGACTTGGCGGCACAACGCGCCAATGCGCAGCATCCAAAGCGAGCCAAACCAAGAAAAGGCTTGGAGAACCGCTCTTGGTACGCCTACCCTGCCAAATGGCGATCCAAATGGGGAATGCCGGTTCAGAGAATTTTGTTTTTGGCAAGGGGGTGAGTAATTACGTTCTGAGGTCCAACCCTCAATTGCCCGGCAGGCGATTTGGCATAGCCAAATCCGTCAAGAAGGGACAGCCGGTCGATTACGAACCGCTTCAAAACGGTGTCTTCCTTTACGATCGTCCGACGCTGACGGTGAAACCGATAAGATTCATCGGCAAAGTCAGCACGACATGCGCCGTCCTGACGGCCGTTGCGCCTGAACTCACGGCTGATTGCTGATCTGCCCCGACCAATGGCAGCACAGATCGCTGTTGGCTCAAGCCCTTGAGCCTTCAGAGTAGCGCCCTGATCTCTTTCGAAGGCAGAAAGAAGTGTGTAGTTTGACTTGGCAACATCGCTTTCTTGTGTGACAACAAGCGG
>CALGEE010000022.1 GCA_937881525.1 uncultured Sphingomonadales bacterium
GGCCCGACTTGGCTGGCTGGCAGAAGCCGAAAGTGCGGGGTCATATTTTTCGATCTGGGATTTTAGCCAGTCAGTTGGACTGACAGGCAGGCTCGCAGACGGTCTAGCGCCCAGACCAAAGCGGTTCATAGCTATAGCAGCATTTGTCATCATGTTCTCTCCGGAACATAGAGTGTTGGTTTTAAATATATGCCCATGGTGCATTGCGCAACGCGTGAGTGATACAATGTCCATTTCTGGATCATGAACAGACGAACAGTTTCAACGTTTTGTTATCATGAGCCGAACGACGGGAATGCTGGCAAACTATTAATTACAGTTCCCCATCAGCTTATTCTCGAATGCGGCCAGTCCGCTTCCGGCCCAAAAACAGGCGGCATCTATCAGGATACCTGCTGTCATTTCCGATGTCCGAAATGTCAGCGAAAACACCTCCTTCCACCAACGGAACAACACAAAAAGTGTCGAGCAGGTCTCTACATGCCTGCGCGAATTCTGGCTGCAGGTGTCAGTGCAGCCATTGCAGCAAGGCCAAGGACAAGCGAAGCAACCATTACCCAGTCGCTGCCCTTGACGCCATATATAGCAGCAGCAATAGCTGGACCGACGGCGATGCCGACTTTCTGCATTGCGGTAGCCATGACAATCAGATTCGAAGTGGGATCGAGCCGTGCAAACAGGGCAAGTAGATAAGAGTGGCCCAGATTCCAGCCGAAATGAAACAGCAGGACGGCCAACAGGAAGGTTGTAGCATCGGTCAGAACCAACAGGACGGCGACGCTGGCCACGCACCCAAGCACCGCAATCGCAAGTGCCCGAATGACTGGAATGCGATCCCCCCAAACGGCGGGTAACATAGTTCCAACGATCCCAGTGATCTGAGATGTTGCCAAAGCCACAGCGACGGAGCCTTCGCTGAGCCTGTTGTTCTCAGCTATAACGGAAGCGAACGACCAGAAGGATGTCAGGTGGGCAAAGTAAAGGAGCATCCCGAACAATGCCAGTCTGTGCCCCTTGGAGGGCCAGCTGAATTTGCTCCGGGCGTCCCTGTCTTCTGGTCTGATGTGGTCAGGAAACCAACGCATCCCCAGTGCAGCAAGGATGCAGGTAAACAACATACCGCTGAACAATCCGGTCACGCCTGCGGCCGATGTCAGCCGGGGCATTATTCCAAGGAAAAGCGCAGCGTAGACAAGCAAAATGCCGATCATCAGCCCAAATGCCCGTTCAGGATTGGCCAGCCGCCCCACGGTGGCAAATGCAAGCGGGACAATCAGACCCGATGCGCCGCCAACTAAGATGCGTACGACCAGGAGTTGTTGGAAATCGGTGAGAAACATGCTCAGGATATTGCCTGACGCAATGACTATCAAAGCGGCCCAAATGGTACGCTTCCAAGGCAACCTCTGTGCAAAGAAGGCCATTGCAATCGTGGTGACGGCAAAGGCCGTCATTTCCCATGAGAGTATATAGCCAGCGCGCTCCGCGCCTAACCGGCCATACCGCGCCAGAGTGTCGACATACGCAGGCTGAATGAAAACGGTTTGCGCAGCCGCCATGTCCGCCCAAAGTGCGGCAACGAGTATCTTTAGATCACGACGTTCAAGCAGTGTCAGATCGTTTCCATGGCGCGCGCTGCATATTCGATAGTTGCTTCAACATCTTCGTCCGTCAAGGCGAATGACACGAACCAGCGGCTACCCAGCCCTTGAATGACACCTTGCTCGCGTAATCCCTGGCGGAAACGCATAGCCTTCCCAGCATCGGCGTTCGCACCGATTTCCGCGCTGGTCCACATTGGTTCCTTTGTGGTGAAATGCGTGCAGAAATTGCCTGGTAGGCCCAAGGTCACAAGATCATGCCCATTGGCTTGCGCAGCCTCCCGCAGCCCAGCTTCCAATTTGGCTTGCAGGCTGTTGCGGCGCGCATATAGTTCATCCCCACCGTTCTCTAGCATCCGGATAGTCGCGAGACCGGCCGCCATCGAAACCGGGAATGCATTGAACGTGCCCGCGCCAATGACCTTGTTCTGCCTGAACAGGTCAAAGATGTCCTTTCGTCCCGCAATAGCGGCTAACGGCATGCCGCCTGCGATTGCCTTGCCGAAAATCGTCAGGTCTGGTGTCACGCCCACTATCGACTGAGCGCCACCAATCGTTGTTCGGAAGCCGGTTATTATTTCGTCGAAGCACAGCAATACGCCATATTTCTGACAGAGCTGCTGGACCTCTTCGAGGTAGCCTGGCTTTGGTGATGCACCCCCACCGTTGCTGTTAAAAACCTCCATGATCAGTAATGCGATTTTGTCAGCGTGATTTTCCAGAAGCGTTTTCAGCGCACCGATGTCATTCCAGGGGATCAGAAACGATTCCTCAAGCGCGTGCTCGGCACGCCCCTCGGTGTAGAACGGGTCGCTATCGCTGATCGCTGCGTAAGGCAGATCATCTGCCGCGGGATCCACCACGCCACCAATGACATTGTCCAGCCAGCCGTGGTAATGACCACCGAAGCGGACGAATTTTGACTTTCCCGTATAGGCCCTTGCTAGGCGTAATGTCATCTGGACGGCCTCGGATCCTGACAAATGAAAACGGACATGTTCGGCGCTCGGCACGTGCTCGACAATTTTTTCCGCCAGTTCGACTTCGAGGCGGCTTTGACAGGCGCCAGACTGGACGTAGAGCAGTTTGTCGAGCTGGTTATGGATGGCATCAAGGTACTCGCGACAACCATGGCCCCATATCCCTGGCCCCATTGCAATGGCGAAATCGAGCCATTCCTTGCCATCCACGTCCCAGACGCGCTGGCCCTGTCCTGATTCAACGAAAATCGAAGGCTCGGCGAGTGCACGTACGTTGCTTTGTCGGCTCGACATCACGTGTGATGCGCGCTCGATAAGCCGCATCGTCTCTGATGCTAATGCGCCCTGACCATCCGAATTCGATTTTTCCTGCATCGTCAATTCCCAGTAATTTTTCTTTATTGCCCAAACTGTAGAACAATATAAATTCATTAGCAAGGCGCGGCTCTCATTTCGAGATTTTAAAATAACATCTTAAAAAATAGACATTATTAAGCTCATATGCGGCATGATATGTTGGCTAATGTGTGCAAAAAGCTTGTGGATTTCGTTCATTATGTATTTTATTGTTGCACAACAATTAATTGGCGATAGACTCGCGAGCCTTAGAAAAATGAGGAGTTCTACATGTCTCGGTCATTCGCTTTCCGTCTGCTTGCATCGGTGTCGCTGTTTGCGATGCCTACGGCAGTGTTTGCACAAACGCAGTCCGGCACGGCCGATGCTTCCCTAGAAGAGGAGGATGTTTCCGGGTCGGAGATCATCGTTACGGCAAACAAGCGCGCTCAAAATATTCAGGATGTGCCGCTGGCTATCACAGCGCTAACGGGTGACACTCTTCGCGAAAACAATATTGTTGAGGCGCGGGATCTGTTCCAGCGCATACCCAATATCTCGGTCGCCTCGAATGCATCTGCGGGGCAGTTGCAACTGTCGATACGGGGGATAAACTTTCTGTCATTTTCACCGATCAGCGTGCAACCGGTTCTTACCTTCGTCGACGATGTTGTAATCAATTCACCCCAATCAAGCGGGCTCTATGTCTTCGATCTTGACCGCGTCGAGGTTCTTAGAGGCCCGCAAAACACCCTATATGGGCGCAATACGACTGGCGGCGCGGTTAATTTTGTAACTCGTAAACCCCGGATTGACGAAGAGGCAAATGGCTATGTCGATGTAAGCTATGGCCGTTTTGACAGCATCAACGTCAATGCAGCGGTTGGCGCTCCGCTTGGTGAGAAGGTCGCGTTCAGACTGGCCTTGCAATCGCTGCACACTAAGGGGCCTTGGAAGAACATCACGACTGGCGATCGGCAAGGTGATCGAGACCAAACCTTGCTGCGCGGACAGATCGTCCTGGAGCCAGCCGACGACCTCGATATCCGTCTGGATATCCATGGCGGTGAAAGCAACGGTGGTCAGAGGGGCTTCAAGGGCCATGGGCTCTTGGCCGATTCCGTCAGCCTAAATCCGTGCACTGACATCGACACTAACAATTTTTCATCTGGCTGCGTCGACTTCTTCGACAATCCTACCATTTCGAACCCTGCGGTCGTACAATCCGATGTCCGTAACGATCGCGACAACATCAAAGCGCTTGGCAGTTCGATTACTGTGCGCAAAGACTTCGGCGGCGCGAATTTGACATCAATCACAGCATATGAATCGAATACCTATGATCACTGGGAGGATTCAGACTCCATTCCAATCGCTTTCGTAAACTTTCGACAGTACGCCAAGACCCGGCAATGGTCGCAGGAATTGCGTCTGGCCTCGCCCGATGAAGGTCGTTTTAAATGGATGATCGGTGGCTTCGGCTTTTGGGAGAACGTGAAATTCGAGACAGCAGTGCCGATTGCCCTTTTCGATCCTACCGTCGCATTTTCTGATAATAATAAAGTCGACCACGATACTGAGGCCTATTCCGCCTTTGTTCAGACGGACTATGAGATCAGCGATAAGCTGACCTTTTCTGGTGGTCTGCGCTATGTGCATGAAAAGAAGAGCGGACTGGCCAATTACCAGTTCGCCGTCGGGCTCGACGCATTGGACATCAACAATGCCGTTGTCATTGTGTTGGCGCGTGTGTGTGTGTGT
>CALGEE010000023.1 GCA_937881525.1 uncultured Sphingomonadales bacterium
ATTGCTACCAAAGCGATGTCAGGTGCCTCCAACCCTGAAGCACGGCCAAGAGTCATGGCAAGATACTCGATTACGGGAAGCGCCTGAAATCCGCTGGTTCCCGCCGGCTTCAAAATGTGGGTGAACGGCAAGCCCGCGCTCGGCGACAATTGGCCATCCTGCGCCAAATACATTGGCGCCTTGATCTGAACGCCAGACAGGCGCGGTGTGTCCGGCCTCTCATAAAGGCGCGCCAGCCCGGCCTCGAAATCTGCTTCAAGCTTGCCGCGCCCGGGGCCGGCATAGTTTCCAGTAAACACACCGTCGCGGGCATATCGGGACAACGACACGGACAACATGTCTACGGGGAGCGATGCGAGCTCGGCTGCGTCTTCGCTGATCGTAATGTTGGACATATATCGTTTGCCCGAGCGCAGAACTGCACGCTCGTCATTGTCTTTGAGAACCTTCTCGAGCCATCCTTCGGGCAACAGTGAGAGGATGAAGGGGGGTAGCCTGCCAGGAACCCGCTGCTGCACGAGCGGCAAGTCGAAATTGTCTTGTGGCTGCCAACGCCATTCAAAACCGTCATGACCCAGCTGACCGACGATTTGCCCATGCCAAGCAACCGAGAACGTAAGTGCTGCTTCGTTGCGAACATCCACCGCAACAGCAGAACGCAACAAATATCGCTCTGTCTGCTCCCCCTCGCGGTACCATTTGTTTTCGCGCGCTAGCGCCCAAACCGCATCCGCTGCAGCAGACGGGCTGCCGTATTCTTCAATGAGACGCGCGGCGATCTCGGTCCGCATCCCTTCATCAATCGCACTGGCGTGCTCGCTGCGTTGCCGAAAGGCTTCAAGAAATCGCTGCCGCATCGATGAGACGGCGACTTTGAACTCGCCTGCCCCGTCATCGACAATGGCAGTCGCGACCGCTGGCTGATCTGGCGCTACGTTCTGGATGATCTCCAGAGACCTGATCCGAGTACGCTGATTTCGTTTCCCGCTTATGAATAAGCGACCATCTCGCGTCGGTGCGAGCAGAGTGGCGCTGGCTGCCGAGAGATACGCCTTTGGATAAAGATAATGTGCAATCCGCACTGCATTCCGCAGAACAATTGCATCGATATCGACATCGGTATCGACATAAATGCCGCGCATAAGTTGGACGATTTTCCCCGTCTCAGCTTGGTAGTGAGCGCGGGTCTTGTCGAGATTTTCACCGATGAGATAGAGCATAATTCTAACTTTCGCGCATTTATGATGCGAGATAGCTAGATCGAACCACGACCTGAGTCAAGAAATTTCAACTATCGCGCATGTGACATACGTAAAAGTTAAGACTCGACTGACCATACCTGAACACCATTGGCACACAACGGCCACTCACCAAGAGAACTTTTGAGCCGATTTTTCGTTTCATGCCTTTTGAAACGAAATTCTTCCTAAAAACTCAAGGTATACAGCCTAGCCCAAGATTTGATGCAGGCTGTTTGTAACGAAAGAAACGGACAGGCCAAGCGATAACAAATAGTACAAACAGAGGTGGTCGCAGGATTTCGGACCAGTAGTTAAGGTGGATCAACTTGTGAAAG
>CALGEE010000024.1 GCA_937881525.1 uncultured Sphingomonadales bacterium
GACAAGCTACAATAGAACAACAAGTGTCCCGCGGGTCTGTCTAGGCTACATGCAGCACCCAATACTTTGGGCTCAGACCTGACTTTGGATGCGACGCAGCAAGAGTCAAAATGACAAACATTGCGCAGTCGCTCGCGGACCATAACGGGCCTCGGTCAACTAGGCTGCATTTTTCAATTTGATCGGGCTCACGTAAACGACGCTATCATCAACACTGACCATGACATCGCCGTCCTGAATGTTGACCTGTAGTTTCATCGTGCGACTTGCAAGTTTTCCGAGTGACGTGGTGTCCTCTTCGGAAAAGTTCACAACCTTAAGATTGTCAAACCGGGTGGTGCTGTTTTTGATCTTCTCCCACCACATGTCAGCCGTCCTGCCGCCGTAGGAATAGATGATCACCTCGTTGGCTTTGCCGCAGGATTGACGAACGATCTTCTCGCTGGGAAGTCCCAATGCGACCCACAGCTCAAGTTCGCCGCTGAGACTTTTCTGCCAGATGTCTGGCTCGTCATCCGTCGAAAGGCCCCTCGTCATTTCCAGTTGTTCATGGGCATTCAGCGCAAAAGTGAGAATACGCACCATCAACCGTTCATCCGTCTCAGAGGGATGTTTGGCAACGGTTAGTTTGTGAGTCTCGTAATAGTGACGATCCATGTCGGAGACGGACAGCTCAACTTTATAAATAGTGGCTTTTTGCGCCATGATTGTTCCCAGACTTGCGAAGATATGAATGCCTAGTGCGTCTGGTGACGTTGTGAAAGCAGATAACGGAGCTTCTTGACGCTGCAGCCTGGTCCCTCATCGCCGCCATTTGTGCAGAGCATAGCATTTTGTCGACCTGAACATGGGTAAGCAGATCTTCTTGGCGTTTGCGGCAGTTGCGCCGGGCGTCACGAAAAACGTGGCCACCGTTGGGGCACGCAATCTGGCTGGCCTAGTGCTCTGCCTTGATCCTGTGATACCATCACCTATTGCGGTCACTGCGAAACAGGAGCTGCCGCCATGGTGGAACCAGAGACATTCACGTTCCTTGCGGACCTCGCAAAGAACAACCGAAAAGCCTGGATGGACGATCACCGCGCCGATTTCGATGACGCGCGTCGCAATTTCACTGGCATTGCCATGACACTGCACGACTATGCCGATCGTTTTGATCCATCGGTGGCTGACGCGAAGATCAAACCGAAGCAAAGCTATAGTAAATTGTATCAAGAACCGCGCGACCGCGTTGGACGCTCTCTCTATCGTGCGGACGTGGACATTTTTGCCAATGCTGGTCATCCACAGGAGGACTTTGGATACTACCTCCATATCGAGCCAGGAAATTGCTATGCAGGTGCGGCGCTTTTCCAACCATCCAAGGCGGCGCTTGCACGGTTGCGGGCGCGTCTCGTCGATGATCCGGTGGAGCTACAAGGCATTTTGGCAGATCCTGAGTTCAAATCAGTTTTCCCGGACGGCGTGGCGACACGAAGGGAATTGAACGTGGTACCTGATGGGTTTTTAAGCAGCGATCCCGCAGCGCCCTACCTGAAAATGGTTGGGCTGGGATGCCGCAAAGAGATACCGGAAGCTCTCCTGCTTGAAGATGAAGTAATCGACCTGCTGATCGAGATTTTTTGCGCCGCGCGCCCGTTAGTGCGTTTTTTCGATTGAGCGCGATTACGCTGGACCTACCTTCAAGCCAGATCATAAACACCCAGAGCAGCCGTCGGCCAGAACTTCTATCGGCGTAAAGCCGCACGATAAGGCCGCCTAAAGAACGCCTTTGCTCTCTTGGCTTGCCCCTTGCCGCGAAACATATCACGGTCAACCGAACTCGCAAAAACGAGGCGGTGTGGAATGAAGTACCTTATAGGCCTTGGTGTCGTTGCGATGAGTGTGGCCGGTTACTTCCTGCTGGCCCCGTCCCCCGCTGTCGTCACCGTGCAGAGCGCCCCGGTTTCGCAAGCGCCTGCCGAACCGTCATCCGAAGACTTGGTCGCTCTAAAACGCGAGAGTTTGCCAATGGCGTTGACCGATACGGTCACCCTCAATGATACGGTTTTCTTTCCGCGCATGCGGATTATGGAATATGTCTATGTTTCTGCCACACCGGATGTCGAAAACCTGCAATCCTTTGTCGAAGGCCGCGCTGAAACGCTTTGTCTTGAAGCTCGGGATTTGTTTGGCGCGGACGTAACCTTGCGCAATAGCTTTGAGGGACCGGGCGGAAATGTGCTGCGGCGGATCTACCTCCTGAGTGAGGATTGCCAGCGTTTCTATTAAGGAACTGTTCTGGAGCCTGATGGTTTCTGCCGTGTTCCTCGCTGCTGAAATCTCGACTGCACAGCAATGATATAGGATAGCACGA
>CALGEE010000025.1 GCA_937881525.1 uncultured Sphingomonadales bacterium
CGGAGGTTCGGGCGCGCGTGGGCCAACGCCCTTCCAATCGTTGAAATATTTCTGCACCAGATTCGCAAGCTGTGCTGGTTTCATGTCGCCAGCCAGCACCACGACCGCATTTTCAGGGCGATACCAGCGGTCATGAAATGCACTCAGTCGAATGGCATCTGACGCCTGCAGCGTTTCTGGCGTTCCGATAGTCGAGCGGTTCGCCAGCCGTTGCCCTTGAAACGCATGTTGGCGCAGAGCGTCGCTATAGATCATCTGCGCACCGCTATTTTCCCTCAATTCGGCCAGAACAATGGCGCGCTCGGCATTCAGCGCTGTTGGCGAAATCCGCGGATTGCGGATCATGCGGGAAATGATTTTAACTGACTCATCGAGTTTTTCGGGTGTCGCGTTCGGCAAATCAAGCTTGTAAACGGTCTGCGTCGGTGTTGTTTGGGCATTGCTGTCGCTGCCGAAGGTTACCCCGAACCTTTGCCAAATGCGCTTTGCTTCACCATCGGGGACAAAGGTCGAACCGCGAAACGACAAATGCTCGATGAGATGAGCAAAGCCTTGCTCGTCATTATTCTCATGCAATGCGCCTGCATCAATCCGCACGCGGATGGAAACTTGCCCCGCCGGAACGTCATTCTTTTTTACCGCGTAGCGCACGCCGTTGGGCAGCACGCCGAAGGTCCATGTATCATCGACAGGGACATCGCTGCCTTCATACAACCAGGGCTGCGCAGCAGGCTTGCCTCCCTTGGTTGCGGCAGGCGCAGCTTGCGCGAAAGCGGGTGTAGAGAGCAGCAGGGCCGCAAAAGCGAGGGCATTGGAGAATGTGCGCATGTCACTCCTCATAAGGGACGTGCAGCTTGACCACACATGAACAAGCCGACAAACTCGGCTTAAATTCCACCGTCGACGGTATCATAACCCAAGCCGCGTAGGCCAAGTTGCAACGCCTCGACGCATTCTGCCAATTTATGCGCGTCGGTGGTGCGCACCACAAAGTTCGCGCCAACCTTGCCTTCACGAAAAAACGGATAGCTGCCAATCTGGCATCCTTCATGATGCTTTTCGGTATCACCAAGCAATTTGGTCACTTCGCTTTCGGCGACCCAGCAGCCGATTTGTTGGGACAACAACGGCGCACCGCCCTTAAGCGTGCCTGTCAATGCGTCCAACATACCAGCCGTTATATGCGGAACACCGGCCATGATAAAGATATTGCCGTGCCGGATTCCCGGCGCGCCCGACATTTTGTTGGGAATAAGTTCAGCGCCGTCTGGCACACGTGCCATGCGCAAACGGCCGGGATTGATGCCGCCACGCGTTTCATAATATGCATGTAGCACTGCGCTTGCCTCGGGGTGAATGACAACCTCTACGCCCAATGCAGCCGCAATTGCGTCCACCGTGATATCATCGTGGGTCGGGCCGATACCGCCTGTCGTGAACAAATAATCGTTGCGCGCGCGAAGCGCGTTCACGGCCTCGACAATCGATTCCTCAACATCAGGAACAACGCGCACTTCTTTTAGGCGAATACCCTGAATATTCAGCCAAAGGGCAATTTGGCTGACGTTTTTGTCCTGTGTCCGGCCAGAAAGGATTTCATCGCCAATGATGACAAGGGCGGCGGTGTAGATGCGAGATTCTGTCATAGGCACGCGATAGCATAATTCACCCTCTCGCAAAGTGCGGAATATTGCCTTATATCGATCATATGGAACAATATGTGCGCGTTACGCCCGAAGAGGCGATGCAGGCCCGCGACGGGACGATCAAATTGCACGGGTCAGAAGGTTTTGACGGTATGCGCAAGGCCGGACGCCTTGCCGCAGAAATCCTTGATGCATTGGTGCCGCATGTCGTGCCCGGCGTAAGTACAGAAGAACTCGATGACATTGTGCGCGAGATGACGATGCGCGGCGGAGCCGTTCCCGCCACTTTGGGCTATCGCGGCTATACGCATAGCTGCTGTATTTCGATCAACCATGTCATTTGCCACGGCATTCCGTCGGACAAAAAATTGAAGTACGGCGACATCGTCAACATCGACGTCACGCCGCAACTGGATGGTTGGCACGGCGACACCAGCCGCATGTTCTTGGTCGGCGATGTGCCTGTGAAGGCCAAGCGCTTGGTCGATGTGACCTATGAATGCCTGATGCTGGGCATCGAAGCCGCCAAGCCTGGCAACCATGTCGGTGACATCGGTCATGCCATTCAAACCCACGCCGAAAAGCACCGTTACGGTGTGGTTCGCGATTTTTGCGGGCATGGCTTGGGCCAATTATTCCACGACGCCCCCGAAATCGTCCATGTCGGCCGCCCCGGCACTGGCCCAGAAATCCGTCCTGGCATGATCTTTACCATTGAACCCATGATCAATATCGGCAAGGCCGCATGCAAAGTCCTCGACGATGGCTGGACGGCGGTAACGCGTGACCGGTCGTTGAGTGCTCAGTTCGAGCATAGCATCGGCATTACCGAGGATGGCTGCGAGATTTTTACCAAGAGCCCAAAAGGTTTTGATCAGCCGCCTTATTAAGGCTTTGGGGCACAGGCATTGAAACACCTGAACGCGTCAGGGGTGTTTGGTTGAAATCGGGTTACAACCGCAACCCAGCCGTCTCATCCAAGCCAGCCATGATGTTCAGGTTCTGAACCGCCGCACCACTTGCGCCTTTGCCAAGATTGTCGAGCATCGCCAGCAGGCGCACTTGCGACCCGTCGGGCGATGCCAGCACATAAAGGTCAAGCCGGTCGGACGGCGCTTGGTCTGCGTGCATCAGCAATTCGGACGGTGCGGCTTCGGTATGCACGGTGACCACCGGCGACCCCGCATAATGCGCAGCGAGCGTGGCGCGTAACGCATCTGCGCTGGCTGCCACCGTCATAGCGGACAGCGGCAAAGGCACCTCGACAATCATGCCGCGAAAGGCGCGAACAACGGCGGGCGCGAATATGGGCGCGTGGACAAGGGCGGCATGGACCTGCATTTCGGGTACATGCTTGTGCGCGAGATCGAGGCCGTAAGTGCGATAGCCGATGTCCGCGCCCTCACCTTCGAACCGTTGTATCAACGCCTTGCCGCCACCTGAATAGCCCGACACCGCGTTGACGGTGTACGGCCAGTCGGCAGGGATCAAGCCAGCGGCCATTAACGGCGCAACCAAGCCTAAAAATCCGGTGGGGTAGCAACCGGGGTTACTGACCAACCGCGCAGACGCAATCCGGTCGCGCTGGCCAATGCGGTATTCGGCAAAGCCATAAGCCCAGTTGGGGTCCACGCGATAAGCGGTCGATGCATCAATGATTCGGGTGTGGCTGGACGTGGTCATGGCCACCGCCTCTTTCGCGGCATCATCTGGCAAGCAGAGGATGACGAAATCGGCGTCGTTCAACGCTTCGCGCTTGGCCGCGGGGTCTTTGCGCTTATCATCATCAAGCAAAATCAGCGCAAACTCCGCACGTCCAGCAAGCCGGTCAACGATCTCAAGCCCAGTGGTGCCCGCTGCCCCGTCGATGAAGATAGATTTGGTCAAAACGCAACCCGCTTACGTGCCAACATCGGCTCATCGTGCTCGGCAAATCGGGCCGTAGCATCCGCTAGAGGTTCAACACTGACCGCCATCGCACTGCCATTGGCGTGAATGATGTTTTCGGCATCCGCCATAATGCCAACATGCCCCGGGAAGAAAACCAGGTCGCCGCGCTGCAGCATGGCACTATCTGGCAAATCCGCGCCAAAATCGGCTTGCTGCATATCGGCATCGCGCGGGGCCATAATGCCCTTTAAGCCAAAGACCAATTGCACAAGGCCAGAGCAATCAATAGCATCGCCACTGCGTCCGCCCCAGCTATAGGGCGTGCCGATCAACTGCTCCGCCAAGTCAGCGGGCGACGCTGCCACGCTTCCCATTTCCGACAGATGCGCGCGCGGCACAAATCCATTTTCGCACGCCAGATAATTGCCACATTCGCTCGGCGATCCACACAGCAATTGCGCGCCCATGGGGTAACGCGCGAGGACGCGCGCTTTGGCCGATGGTGCCACCACCAATAACGTCGCTGCCGCGCTGACAATATGCGTTGCGTCAAAATCATCGCCGAGCTCGGCAAAGCGGACATAGCCCAAATAATTGTCGTGCAGGCAATAGCCCCATGCCCAGTCACCCGCGACATCAAGAACGGCAAATTCCTCGCCATGCATAAGCGCGCTGACGGGCATGGAGGTCGCATGGGCTTCGGCATAAATTTCAGTTACCGGCGCAATGCCGGTGCGCAGCATGGGTACCGCATAATGCGGCGCAAACAACTTTCCGGCCAGGCTGATATCGGCAAGGTCGCCGCGGATCGGCGTTGTCCTTTTGTCCCCGACAAGGCTGTGATCGTTTAATGTATAAATAGGCGGTTCACCCGCCTGTATCTGACCATCTACCAACTGTTTTTGTCCCTGCCCTGCGATCATGTTCCCGCGCCTAGGTACGGGATCACATCAAATGATTTATGGCACCCTAACGCGCCGGATATCTCTCCGCCAGATAGCCGAAGACCGCACGCAATCCAAGGGCCTCTCCGCCCTTTGGCCTCCCGGGCTTGCTGCTGGGTCGCCAGGCAAATGTATCAAGATGAACCCAAGGCACATTGTCGGGGACAAATTTCTGCAAAAACAACGCTGCGGTAACTGCGCCTGCAAATCCGCCGCCACTGTTCGACATGTCGGCGATGTCGCTATCGAGCATTTCCATATACGGCGCCCAAAGTGGCATGTGCCATAAGGGGTCCGTCGCCGCTTTCGATGCGGCAAGCAGGCCAAACGAGACGCTGTCATCATTGCTGAACATAGCCGGTAGGTCTGGCCCAAGCGCGACACGCGCCGCACCGGTCAGCGTGGCGAAATCAATGATCAGTTCCGCCTTATCTTCTATCGCTTTGGTCAGCGCGTCGGCCAGTACCAAGCGTCCTTCGGCATCGGTATTGTCGATTTCAACGGTAACGCCCTTGCGGCTTTTAATGATATCGCCCGGCCGCATGGCGTTGCCCGATATGCTGTTTTCTGCAGCGGCCACAAGCATATGTAAACGAACGGGCAAATGCGCCGCCATAATCAACTCGGCCAGCGCCAATGCATGCGCCGCGCCGCCCATATCCTTTTTCATCAAGCGCATGCCCGTCGAAGGCTTGATATCCAGCCCGCCCGTGTCGAAAGTAATCCCCTTGCCTACAATCGCAACGCGCGGGTGGCGCGGGTCGCCCCACTCAAGCGCAATAAGACGCGGCGCATGTTCACGCGCCGCCGCCTTGCCAACCGCATGAATGAGGGGATAACCGGTTTTCAGAGGCTCACCCGCTGTTACCGTAACCTCTGCCTTATGCGCTTTTGCGATCCGTTTTGTCTCTACCTCCAGCGCGTTTGGCCCAAGGTCCCCCGCTGGCCGGTTCACAAGATCACGCACCAATGCAGTCGCGGTTGCCTGCAACGCGGCCATGGCAATGCGCGCAGGCTCCTTCACCAACAAAACCCGTGGCCCGGTCAGCTTTGGTTCGCTCAGATATTCGTGGTAGCGATATTGCCCCAGCATCCAGCCAAGCATAGCCTCGCTGGCATCATAATCGGCAAGCCGATATGTACCTTCGGGCAAGCTGTCCGCCAGCTTTGCCAAATGCCATAAGCCTGGTGCCGTAACATCGGTAACACCCGCTGCTACAGACCATTCGCCAGATTTATCAGCGGGCAAGATAGCTATATCGTTGGCGCCACCTTCAAACTTCTGTGCCTTGACCGCAGTGCGCACGGCATCAGGTTGAAGCGCAAGCCACGTTTCAAATCGGCTTTTGTCGGTTACATGAATGAGGGTGGCGGCCTGCCCGTTGTCAGGTTGGATTAAAGTGTCATACTGCATATACGCAGCGATAGCGGCAATGACGCGCGAACGGGAGAAGTTTTAGGAACGTCGCGCATTTTTTATGTGCATGGTTATGATTGCCAGCATCAGGCTAATTGCATGTAACCCCACCGCCAAAGCGCGCGGCGCGCGGCATAGGCATGCCGCTGGAGGTATACAGAATTACCACTGTCCAAGATAAACGCGGCTGACGGGCGTTATAAGCGCCCGTCAGAGCGCATCATTCTGCTGCGATCAACGTCTCTTCGGCTTCCCGATGTGCGCCAGCGAAGGCGGGTGCTGAAAATATCATAACGCCATCGTCAACCGGATCTTGGGTCAGAATTTTCTTCTCAGCAGTATAATTTTGCAGAACCCGCCATGGATGACGATCACCATTTTTGGGCAATGAGTCGAAACTACGGGCGAAATAGCCAGAGCTAAAATCGGTCACGAATGGCAGCTTTGGCATATCTGGATCATCAAGAACCGGTATTGCCACAAGCGCGTTTTTGTCATCCATTTTCCGCAGCAAGCGGCAGACATAATCAGCGACGATGTCGGTCTTCAACGTCCATGACGCATTAATATAACCAAAAACGCTGGCAAAATTGGGGATGTCGTTAAACATCACACCCTTATAATTGAAGTGCTCACCAAAATTTATGGCTTCCCCGTCGACGCTGATCGCGGTTTTGCCCATCGTCACCAGATTCAGGCCAGTCGCAGTAATGATGATGTCGGATTCGATATGCTTGCCCGACTTTAACTGAATGCCGGTTTTGGTGAAGTGGTCGATATGGTCGGTAACAACTTCAGCCTTGCCTTCCGTAATCGCAGTAAACATGTTGCTATCTGGAATGAGGCAAAGGCGTTGTTCCCATGGACCGTATTTTGGCACAAAATGCGTGTCGACATCAACTGATGCAGGGAGCGATTCCCGCACCATGTTGACCAGTTTCTCCCCCAGCTTTGCGGGATTGCGGCGCGCATACCAGTAGGTGAAGCGCTGCATGTTGATGTTGCGCCACCGCGTGAGCGCATAAGCCAGTTTCTCGGGCATAATCTTGCGCACGAATTTTGAAAATGGGTCGATGGCAGGACGCGAAACCATATATGTTGGCGAACGCTGAAGCATGGTCACCTGCGCGCCCTGTTCCGCCATAACAGGAACAATCGTAACCGCCGTCGCACCTGAACCAATGACGGTTACCTTCTTGCCCTTATAATCTATATCCTTCGGCCAATGCTGCGGATGGATGATTTGGCCACCAAAGTCAGCTTCGCCTGCAAAGTCGGGCTTGTAGCCCTGGTCATAATCATAATAGCCAGCGCACATGAACAGGAAACGCGCGGCAAAGTGACGTTCCTTGCCACCATCAACGGCCTTCGCCGTCACATGCCAGCGGGCATCTGGGCTTGACCAATTGGCCGAGATAACTCGATGGCGAAAATGGATATGCTGCGAAATTCCATATTCCTCAGCGGTTTCATGGACATATTCGTGAATGGATGGGCCATCTGCGATCGTCTTTTCATGCAACCATGGTTTGAAGCGATATCCCAAAGTGTGCATGTCGGAGTCAGACCGGATACCGGGATAACGGAACAGATCCCACGTACCACCCATATTGGCGCGCTGCTCAACAATGGCGTAGCTCTTGTTCGGGCATTGCATTGTGAGGTGCGCCGCAGCGCCAATGCCGGACAGTCCCGCTCCAACAATCAAAACATCTACTGTCGTCTCAGCCTGCGCCATATGCCTCTCCATTGTATGGGAAAATCTTACTGACATCGTTGCAAATTGCAACCGGCTTTCGCGTGATGCGAAATGCCGCCACGGAAGTGGGAGGCCAATAAGGAATTGTGCATCATGAGCGACGCAAATGACGAAGATTATGTCTATGTCGAGGCATCTGGGGAATGGATAAGCGCCGCCGCTGCCAAGACAGCAACTGAGGCAGACGGTGCCGTCGAAGTGCGCGACGCGGTTGGGAATCTGCTTATGGATGGCGACCAAGTAACCTTGATTAAGGATTTAACCGTCAAGGGCGCTGGACAGACTTTGAAACGTGGAACGCTGATCAAGTCAATCCGCTTGACGGGCGATGCGCAAGAGATTGATTGCCGTTTCGACGGTATAAAGGGCCTGGTGCTGCGCGCCGAGTTCGTGCGGAAACGATAATGATACGCTCCAGCCTCCGCGTAATTCTCGCCTTGTTCTACCTCGTGGCAGGGATCCTGCATCTCTTCTCACCGGGCGGATTTTTGGCCATTACGCCGCATTGGGTGCCTTTCCCGGAGATTATAGTCGCATTCACTGGCGTTGCCGAAATCGCAGGAGCCGTTGGCCTAATGATCCCGCAGACGCGGAAATGGGCCGCAATTGGCCTTGCACTTTATGCCTTGTGCGTATGGCCAGCCAACTTCAACCATGCGCTCAACGGCATCGCGTTTGACGGAAAAGCGCTAAGTTGGTGGTATCACGGTCCGCGACTGGCATTTCAGCCCGTGCTGATCTGGCTCGCTTTTTGGGTCGGGCACCTCACCAACTGGCCATTTGGTAAGTCGCGTTAACCATTCACGCCTGCTTCTGTTTTCCTGCATGCCGGCCTGCAGTTCATAGTCGCCAGTTCGCTTTTGCGGGCAATACTCGTTTTGTCCGCAATGTGAATGACAGGCGCCGCACGAAATTAGCGCACGCCCTTCTTGAAAACTAGATGCCGCATCCCCAGCGGGCGGGGCCCCTCTGGTCGTCATGTGACGGCGATGTTGGACCGCTTATATGACAACAAGAGGAGTCTCGATATGAACGCAGCCGTTGGAATGCCTTGCCCTGTATGCAAGGTACCGCTGGTGATGAGTGATCGCCAAGGTGTAGAAATTGATTATTGCCCGCAATGTCGCGGCGTTTGGCTTGATCGTGGGGAGCTCGACAAAATTATCGAGCGCAGCGCTGCTGCAGAAATGCCTCTGCAACCCGCCCCTGCCCCGCAAGCAGCGCCGCCACCCCAAGGCGGGTTCGCACCGCAAGGCTATGGCCAACAGCACCAAGGCTATGGGCATGGCTACCCGTATAAAAAGCGCAGAAAGTCGTTTCTTGAAGAGCTGTTCGACTAAACCTCGGCGCGTGACACAAAAAAAGGGCCGCCTTTCGGTAGCCCTTTTTTTAACATTTCGGCTGATTAATCAGCTGAAGACAGGTTAATGGCCGAAGCCTTACCGTTGCGGCCGATTTCGACTTCGAAATTCACGCGCTGTTCTTTATCAAGCGAGTGCATGCCAGCTGCCTGAACGGCCGAGATGTGCACGAAGCTGTCATCACCGCCGCCATCAGGCGCGATAAAGCCATAGCCCTTGTCTGCATTGAAAAATTTTACGGTGCCTACTGGCATAATATGTTCCTTTCACGAAACAGGTGACCACCTGACAACAGCGCCAAGTGGGTAGCCAAGTCGTGGTAGGAAAGACGTTGCACGTTCCGATCATCTGACCTGATGCGTGCTTCAAATTCCGTCGCGGTCGACGATAGCGTTCTTTCAGCATACGCTTCATTTACCTAATGTGCAAACAGAAGCGGAAAATAGCTACTTATTCCGGCTCACCGATATTTTCGGGCACCGGCGGAGCAGGCGTACGGCCCAATCGTCTCCGGTTGGCGACGACCGTTTTTGAATAATGCGCGATGCTTCCGCTGACGATGGCTTCGGGGCTATTGCCGAGCTTTCCGCGCATCAGATCACAGCCAAGCGCCATATTTGCCGTGGCCTTCTCCGTCACCATCCGCTCCGCCTCCCGCGCTGCATTCGGCCCGCCAAGCGCCAGACTGCCCATGCGCATCGCGATCACCATATTGGATTCGGCGGCGAGCGCCCAGGCATCCATGCTGATATCGAACCAGTTGGGGGTTTTGGGTGTTGAGTTCATGATCTACCCTAACCCGCCCTACCAGAATGTCACGCGGCAATGAAGGGGTGCTGTCTGGTGGGCGCCGCGTAGTGCATCATATCCTAATGATGACGCGCGCCCACACGCAGCCTCCCACCTCCATACTTTCCATTTCCCAAAACCATCGCACACTCCTAAAAGCCTCTATTACATTTTTGTGACGAGTTTTATGTTTGAAGTTGATGCAGTCATTACTTGGGTGGACGGGGCGGACCCTGTGCATCGGGCGAAGCGGGAGCGGCATCTCGCGTTGGCGCAGGCTGACGTGGTGGCGCAGGCGCGTGCGCCATTGCATGACAATGGTACCAACCCCCATCGGTGGCTGTGCAGTGACGAGCTGAATTATTGTGTGCGCTCCATCGCCAACAACGCGCCTTGGGTGCGGCGGATCTGGATCGTTACCGATAAGCAAACGCCGGAAATCATGCAGCTTCCCCCTGAAATCGCCGCAAAGATCAGCATCGTTGATCACAGCGAGATTTTTGCAGGCCATGACGACGCGTTACCGACATTCAATTCGCTGTCGATTGAAACAATGCTGTGGCGCATCCCCGGCCTTGCCGAACATTTCCTGTATTTAAACGACGACGTCTTCCTAACCGCGCCCGTGACGCGCTCGGATTTCTTTGCTGGCGATGGCCCAGTGCTGCGCGGCCAATGGGCGGACCACAGCGACCTTGTGGCGTGCGGCGCGCGGCGTGATGACGCAAGCATGCTGAACCATTATAATCAGATCAACGCCGCACAGATGATTGGCTATACCGCAGACCAAGTGTTTGAAAGTGCCCATGTCGTCCACCCGATGCAGCGTTCGGTGATGGCGCAATTGTTCGATACCTATCGCGACGCCTTTATCGCCAATGCCAGTTTCCGCTTTCGCGATGCAGGGCAGTTTCTGCCCCAAAGCCTGCATAACCATGCCTGTCTTGCCGACGGAAGCGCCGCGATATTGGACACGCGCGATTATCTGCATGTCGCGGTCGGCGCAGTGGATGCTTGGTCCGCCGATGATGTCCGCGGCTATTTATGCGGCCGCGAATGGGACGCGATTAAATTTATATGCGTCAACGACTTACCAGAAGTCGAACGCAGCTTCCCCGATGCACGTTTGTGGATCGAGGAAGCGATTAGCCGTTCGGGTGCTGTCTAACGCTCAATCATGCTCCCGGTCGCCCGCGCCCATATATAGCTCGCGACCAGTTTCATCATAGACCTTACTCATATGCGCCATGCCGGCCTCCGCCTCGTCCGCGGCGACGAAATTGTCCGCTGACTGGTTCTGCAACTTGGCAAATTCGCGCACTTCCTGGCTGATTTTCATCGAGCAGAATTTGGGTCCGCACATCGAACAGAAATGCGCGGATTTTGCGCCTTCGGCGGGCAAGGTCTGATCATGATATTGTTCGGCGGTGTCGGGATCGAGGCTGAGGTTGAACTGGTCGCGCCAGCGGAATTCGAAGCGCGCCTTGCTTAACGCATCGTCGCGCACCTGCGCGGCGGGGTGGCCCTTGGCCAGATCAGCGGCATGCGCGGCCAGCTTATATGTGATCACGCCGACCTTCACATCGTCGCGGTCGGGCAGGCCCAAATGCTCCTTTGGCGTGACGTAACACAGCATCGCGGTGCCATACCAACCGATCTGCGCCGCGCCGATGCCGCTGGTGATATGGTCATAGCCCGGTGCGATGTCGGTGGTGAGCGGTCCAAGCGTGTAGAATGGTGCCTCGCCGCACGCCTCCAACTGCTTTTCCATATTCTCTTTGATCTTGTGCATCGGCACGTGCCCTGGCCCTTCGATCATGACCTGAACATCTTGTGCCCAGGCGCGCTTCGTCAGCTCGCCCAGCGTATACAACTCAGCAAATTGCGCTTCGTCATTGGCGTCGTAGATGCTGCCGGGGCGAAGGCCGTCACCAAGGCTATAGGCAACGTCATAGGCCTTCATAATCTCGGTGATTTCGTCAAAGCGTTCGTAGAGGAAACTTTCCTTGTGATGCGCAAGGCACCATTTCGCCATGATGCTGCCGCCGCGTGACACGATACCCGTCATGCGCTTAGCCGCGAGCGGAACATAAGGCAGGCGGACGCCCGCGTGGATGGTGAAATAATCGACGCCCTGTTCGGCTTGTTCAATCAACGTATCGGCGAAGATTTCCCACGTCAGGTCCTCGGCAACGCCGCCGACCTTTTCCAACGCCTGATAAATCGGCACGGTGCCGATGGGAACGGGCGAATTACGGATGATCCATTCGCGGGTGTCGTGGATGTTGCGGCCAGTCGACAGGTCCATCACGGTATCCGCGCCCCAGCGGATCGACCAGACCATCTTGTCGACCTCAGTCGCCACATTCGATGCGACCGCGCTGTTGCCGATGTTAGCGTTGATCTTGACGAGAAAATTGCGGCCAATCGCCATCGGTTCGGATTCGGGGTGGTTGATATTGTTTGGAATGATCGCGCGACCACGAGCAATTTCGTCGCGGACGAATTCGGGCGTGACATAATCGGGTATCGACGCGCCAAAGCTCTCGCCATCGCGTTTATACTCGGTAAGGCGCGCGCGGCCCAGATTCTCGCGTTCAGCAACATATTCCATTTCGGGAGTGATGATGCCTTTGCGGGCATAATGCATCTGGCTGACGTTCATACCGGGTTTGGCGCGGAGCACTTGTTTACGTACATTCGGGAACGGCGCGACGCCCCCGCTGCGGTCGGGGCCAAGCTGACCATTGTCTTCGGGCTTGACCTCGCGCTGGGTGACTTCAGTCACATCGCCGCGTTTTATGATCCATGGGCGGCGAATTTCGGGTAGGCCGGCGTTGATGTCTATATGCGCATTGGCGTCGGTATAAGGGCCGCTGGGGTCATACACGCGCACTGGCGACTCGCCGGACGTTGGCTCAAGATAGACTTCCCGCATGGCAACGTTGAATGGACCCACATGAATTTTCTTGCTGCCGCGAATGGGGCCAGTGGTGACGCCGATTTCAGTACGTGCGGGGATATCTGCCATGCTTACTCTCCAAAATTATTTGAGGAGAGCGCGGATGTTGACTGCCGCTCCCTCCCTACGCCCGTGCCAACGGGATCAGGTTCAGCGGGTCGTGGGCATACAGCACCACCTCTCAGTCATACGACTCCCCGGGGGTATCAAGGTGTTAGAAGCAATCATCAATACTGTCCAGCGTGGCGTGGTTACCCAATCTGGCGGCGATGTGACGGGCGATCTTTTAGCATCATTGATCAACCGCGAATAACTAAAAAAGCTATACAGACGCCAGCCTCCATAACGCCGGAGATGCAATTAAAGCATATATTTCATCTGGACCCGTTGGCTAACGTCTGCTGCATTAATGGCGAAGGCGGCCGAGCGAAACTTGGGCGGTCCGATCATCACCGCAGGGTTGCGTGAAAAGCCATAACCTTCTCGTGGCAAAAACACTGCCATGTCCATTTTGCTGTTCGAATTTTCGTCGTGAACAATGGCGACGGCATATGTACCGGGGCTTATGCCGTTGAAGGAGACCATAGCGGCCTTATTAGCCGGCACATTGGCCCGAAGGCTTTTGGGATCCTTGCTACAATCGGGAAAAAAACGTGGATTTGCCGTGACGCAGACAAGGACATTGCCCTTACTACTGCGCAGGCCATAAATATTGACCTCAAGCGTCACAGCGGACGAAGCGGCCTCAGCCCCGCTAACGAGGACGGTGGTTCCAACTGCCAAGCCCAAGATCAGTGCCGCACATTTTGTCCCAAAACCTGAAATATAAACCATAATTCCCCCGATACGCATCATGATGCTTCTGGTGATGCGTTGCTGTTATCAGCCATTGTCCTAATTTGCCGTTAACTATGAATTTCGGAAAGCATTCCCAGCCCATATGGTTGGTC